>RPQV01000020.1 GCA_003818595.1 Calditrichota bacterium | reverse complement strand
GCTCAAGGTGAACTCCTTTTCCTGGACGATATTTTATTGGATCGTAAGAATCGGGCTGCTTTTTTTTGTGGAACGATTACGTTTAACGCTTTCGGATGTACGGACACCTTTAATATTTCACCCCCATCCTGCACTTCTCCGTCAAAGTGGTAGGGACCGGCCTTTTCGCGCACAATTTCAACTTCAGATGCCTGATATCGGCTGTATTTGCGCAGTTTAACAACCCCGCCGGTGAATAATTTGTATAAATTCGCAATAACATACCACGTCGGGGCACGATGAATGACGCAAATGTCCAGCATACCGTCATCAAATTCAGCTTCTGGTGAAATAATGGCGCCGCCGCCCCAGCCTTTGAGGTTGGCAATTGTCACAAACAAGGCTGAAACCGCAACCTGCTTATTGTTGAATTTGAGGACAAACACTTCATGCTTATAGGAAAAGTATTCTCTAAAACCGATGGTAAAATAGGGGATGAGGCCTCTCACCTGTTGCTCATTAAAGACCTTACCGATGATGGCATCAAATCCCATACCGGTGACAATGAAAAATATATCTTTTTCAATTTGCCCGGCATCTATTTGTCTGATCAATCCTGTTTTCAGTACTTTGGCGGCTTTCAGGGGGGAGAGAGGAATGCCCAGACCGCGGGCCAATCCATTACCTGAACCCAGAGGAATAATTCCCAATGCGGTTTTGGTATGGATGAGTGCTGAACCAATTTCGTTGGTGGTGCCGTCGCCTCCAATGGCGATCACAGCATCATATCCCAAATCGACAGCTTCACGCGCCAGCTCCCGTGCATGACCAGGATATTGCGTTTCGCAAAACTCAAAGTCGAATATATTCGCGAAATTCCATTCGATGGATTTGCGAATCAAATTATGAGTTCGAATTATGCCGGATTTCGGATTTCGAATGAACCTGACCTTGGCAAGTTCCACGACGCCTTCTACTCCCGATAAACTATAGTCATATTAAAAATCAACGCGGCAATGGTTTCAATAGTTCCATCCTCGCCTAGAATGACTAGGCGCGTTTGGCGATAAAGATCATGATGCCGCTGTGATAATTATATCGCTGTTTTTCAAATCCACCGTAAACCTCGATTGTCTGAAATCCGGACAATCGCAACAAGGCTTCCATTTCATAGCGGAAAATATAACGATAATTCATCGTCGCCGAACGGGTTTTCCCATCTTGCCGATTAAAGTAAGAATTGGTCACCCGCAGGATCTGCTGTTCCGGCCGATGTTTGATTTTGATGTCGATCGAAACGCCCGAGTTTTCCGGATGCAACTCTTCCTCACCAATCTTATCGTGCCATTCGGATGCGGATATAACCTGATAGAGCGGTACAAAAAGATCAAATGCCAGTATACCCCCCGGTTCAAGATGTCGGTGAATTTGCGTCAATGTTTCCAGCTGTTCATCCATGGTCAGGTTATGAAGGAATGCTCGGAAAGGAATAATGCACAATGGGAATATCGTTTCGAGGGTAAAGTTGCGCATGTCGGCATGAACAAGCTGCACGTGCCCGATTAACATCTCCTTCAGATGAGACAACTGTTGCGTTGCACTTTTCAGCATTAGCGCTGAATTGTCAATACCGACTACTGAAAAACCTGCAGCCGCCAATCTGGACGCCACTCTTGCCGTTCCGACGCCGATTTCGAGGATCGGTGAACCAAATGCACGAGCCAGCGCCAGATAAAAGTCTAAATCATTATCTTTATGACTATATTCTAAATCATAAAACTTGGCAAATTTATCATAAGGGGCTTGATGATGCTGGGAATTCATGAGGGTGGCTCACCATCCGGCTTGTGTGGGGGGATGAACGGACATGTTTTTACTGAACGTGAAATGCGAGGCACCCTGCATTTTCAGCGGCATTGATTTACTGAGAGCTCGAATGCTGAAATTATTTCCTGCCGATGCGAATCATAAAGCATCTGCTTTATGATTGGCCCATAATCTCTTTCTCTTTCAGCTGGAGAATTTCATCGATTTTTTTGATATAATCGTCGGTGAGTTTTTGGATGTCATCTTGACCGTCCCGGCACTCATCCTCTGAAAGGTCTCCGGCTTTTTCGTCTTTCTTTAATCTTTCGTTGGCGTCTCTGCGAACGTTGCGAATGGCGATTTTACCCTCTTCGCCGCCTTTGCGGGCGATTTTCACCAGATCACGGCGTCTTTCCTCGCTCAATTGGGGAATGGGGATACGAATGACGATGCCGTCATTCGCAGGATTCAGACCCAAATCTGATTTGATGATGGCGCGTTCGATTTCAGCCACCATATTGCGTTCCCAAGGCTGAACGACGAGTAATCGCGGTTCAGGGGCGCTGACATTGGCAATCTGCTTGATCGGCATGGGACTTCCATAATAATCAACTCGGATGCTGTCCAACAATGCCGGCGTGGCTTTGCCCGTTCGTAGTTTGGCAAAGTCGTTTCTCACGGTTTCCACCGCTTTTTCCATGCGCTCTTTGGCATCTTTTTTAATGTTTTCTATCATCTTAGTCGCTACCTACAGTTGTACCAATCTTTTCACCAAGAATGACCTTTTTAAGGTTTCCTTTTACCTTTAGCTTAAAGACCACGATGGGCAGTTTGTTTTCCATACACAAGGTTACGGCAGTTGTGTCCATGACCTTCAGCTGCCGACGAACCACATCCATATAAGTTAGGTGAGTAAATTTGACGGCATCGGGATGTTCCACTGGATCGCGATCATATACACCGTCGACCTTGGTGGCTTTGAATATGGCGTCTGCCTCAATTTCGACAGCGCGCAGAGTCGCGGCAGTATCTGTGGTAAAATAGGGATTCCCCGTGCCTGCGCCGAAGATTACCACGCGTCCATTTTCGAGATGACGAACTGCCCGACGACGAATGAAAGGTTCCGCCAATTCCTCCATTTTAATGGCTGTCATGACGCGCGTCTGCAGATCATATCGTTCCAGGTAATCCTGTAGTGCCAATGCATTTATGACGGTTGCCAGCATTCCCATATAATCGGCGGTGACTCGATCCATACCGCGCGCGCTGGCGGACAATCCACGAAATATATTGCCTCCGCCAATGACGATGGCCACCTGAACACCCAGATGCACGATCTCACTGATTTCCTGAGAGATTTGATCCACCGTCGTGGGATCAATACCAAGTTTTCTCTCGTCCCCCATCAACGCTTCGCCGCTGAGCTTGATCAAAACGCGTCGATAAACAGGCTTTTCGTCCTGCATTTTACTCCCATTTTCGGCTCTGTATAAAAAAAGAGCAAAGTTTTCACTTTGCTCTTCTCTGGTCATTATTCGCCCAATTGATATCGGACAAAACGTTTTATAATGATGTTTTCACCCAGTTTGGAAATGGTTTCTGTCAGATAGTCGCGGATAGTTTTGTCGGAATCTTTGACAAACGCCTGTTCCAAAAGACAATTTTCCTGGTAAAATTTTTCCAATTTGCCGGTGATCATACGTTCGATAACATTTTCGGGTTTACCTTGTTCGCGGGCTTGGGCACGATAGATATCCAATTCGTGTTCGATTGTAGCCTGCGATACATCTTCCCGTTTTACAGTAATCGGCTTGGCAGCAGCGATCTGCATGGCCACATCTTTGGCAAAATTGAGAAAAGCATCAGTTCGCGCGACAAAGTCGGTTTCACAATTAATTTCCACCAATACACCCAATCGGCTGCCGGGATGAATATAGGCTTGGATAATGCCCTGCTCTGTCGTGCGACCGGCCTTTTTATCAACCTGCTGCAAACCTTTTGTCCGCAGATAATCAATTGCTTTATTAAAATCGCCGCCTGATTCGGTCAACGCTTTTTTGCAATCCATCATACCGGCGCCGGTAATTTCACGCAATTTCTGTACGTCAGCGGCCGTAATACTCATCACTTGAGTTCTCCTAAATTGAACAATTTTTATCGCATAATCGCAATAACGATTCTATTCTTCTTCCTCATCTACAACGCCAAAACGAAAGTTTTCTTTTTCCTCTTCGCCCTCTTCCGCGATTTTACGTTCCATTTGGCCTTCTTTCCCTGCCAGAACCGCATCAACCAGTGCATGAGTGACCAAATTAATGGCCTTGAATGCATCATCGTTGCAGGGGACGATATAATCTATTGGATCCGGATCTGAGTTGGTGTCCAATATGGCAAAAATTGGAATACCCAGCCGTTGTGCTTCGCGGACGGCGATCGTTTCCTTTTTGGCGTCCACCAGGAATATGGCTTCAGGTAAACGGTTCATTTCCCGAATTCCACCGAGTATTTGATTTAATTTCTCTTTCTCACGTTCAATGGTGAGAATTTCTTTTTTGGACAGTTTATCATAGGTTCCGTCAGAGGCCTTTTTTTCTAAATTCTTGAGGCGTTTGACACTCTTTTTAATGGTGACAAAGTTGGTCAAGGTGCCACCCAGCCACCGTTCGGTTACATACGGCATGCCGCATCGTTCGGCTTCAACCCGAATGATGTCTCTGGCCTGCTTTTTTGTGCCGACCAGCAGAACGTCGCCGCCTTGGCGCACGACTTGCTCAATGGCTTCGCATGCTTTATTCAAAAATCCGAGGGTTTTCTTGAGATCAATGATATGAATCCCATTTCGTTCCATAAAGATGTACGGCTTCATCTTCGGATTCCATCTTCGAGTCAAATGACCAAAATGGCATCCGGCGAGCAGTAAATCCTGAATTCTAACTTCTGCCATGTTATTATCCTCATGTTGGGGTTAAACCGCCATTCTTCGATGAAGATATGTCCCGCAAAGGCACCCCTTAAACCAACGAAGAATGTGTGATTCGCTGAAAAAAAATCAGCGTTTTGAGAACTGGAAGCGTTTACGCGCACCTGGACGACCATATTTCTTCCGCTCGACCATTCTGGGATCGCGGGTGAGAAAGCCGCCGTGGCGCAGTATCGGTTTCAATTCCTCATTGCTCTTTACCAATGCCCGGGCGATACCCAAAAGAATCGCGCCGGATTGCCCGGTGAGTCCGCCACCTTTGGCGTAAGCCTTAATGTCAAGTTTACCCAGCATTTCCGTCGCCACCAAGGGTTGCTCGACGATCATCTTTAGGGTATCTCGTTTGACATATTCGGGCAAATCACGATCATTGACGGTAAACTTGCCGGTCCCGGGCTTGACAAAAACGCGTGCAACGGCGTTTTTCCGACGCCCGGTGGCATAATAATAAGTTCCTTTCATCGTTTCTCCCTAATTCACAGACAGAACTACAAGTTCAATGTCTCAGGTTGTTGTGCTTCATGCGGATGGTTCGGTGAAGCGTAGATTTTAACATGTTTCAGTATCTGGCGTCCCAGGCGATTGCTGGGCAACATGCCGCGAACCGCCTCCCGCAACACGAATTCGGGTTTCGTCGCCATCACGCTTTTAATCGGCGTCACTCTCAGACCGCCGGGGTGATTGGTGTGGCGAATATAAACCTTTTGTTCGCTTTTGCGTCCGGTAAGGCGGACTTTGTCGGCATTTACAACAATGACGAAATCACCCACATCTGCATGCGGAGCCCAAATGGGTTTGTGTTTTCCGCGCGCTATTTGAGCAATCTTGCTGGCCAGACGACCTAAAACAAGTCCCTCCGCATCAACCACAAACCATTTGCGTTGAATATCCTGTGGTTTTGGCGAATAAGTTTTCAAGGTACGTCTCCTTTATTGTGGTTTATAGACAAAGACAAGGAATTTATTAAAATTGTTGAAAAAAAGCAAGATTTTTCTGTAAAAATGAAACTGACTTTGATCGCTCATTAGATCATACTGGCAGATCAGAATGGCGTTACCCCAAAGCGTATTTTCCTATTGTGAAAAATTAGATTCAAATAAACCGCGATTGAAGACACCCACCGCTTTGCCTTGGAAGGTCATGCCGTTGTATGGAGCATTGCGTGATTTTGAACGTGAGTTGCTCACATCATATGTCCACATTTCATTCAGATTGATGAGCGTCAAATTTGCCTCATATCCCTCTTTCACCTCCGGCAAAGGAAGGTTCAGTATGCGGCGGGGTGCGATTGTCAGCTTTTCCAATGCCTGATGAAGGCTGATAATATTTCTGTTCACGATTTGCTTTAAAATGATGGCCAACATAGTTTCAAGACCCAAGATACCGAACGGTGCTGCGTCAAATTCGACATCTTTTTCTTCAATGGTGTGCGGTGCATGATCGGAAGCGAAGACATCGATCACCCCTTCTTTGATCCCCTTTTCGAGCGCCGCAATATCCTCCGGCGTGCGCAAAGGTGGATTCATCTTTAGATGGGTATCATAATTAACCAAATCCTGATCGCTGAACATCAGGTGATGAGGAGCAACTTCAGCCGTGATCGGAAGACCCTCGTCTTTGGCCCTCCGTATCAATTCCACGCCTTCTCTGACTGATAAATGAGCAATGTGTACTCTTGCTCCCGTGAGCCGCGAAAGTTGAATATCCCGTTCAATCTGCAACGATTCAGCGGCATTGGGAATTCCCTGCATGCCTAATTTGGTCGACATAACGCCTTCGTTCATGTGGCCGCCTTGGGCTAAAAACGGATCCTCACAATGGTCGATGATCGGCACATCAAACATTTTCACATAGTCCATTGCATTACGCATGACCGCCGTGTCGGCGACAGGACTGCCGTCATCGGAAAATGCCACTGCACCTTCTCGAATCAGTTCAGCCATTTCGGTGATTTCTTTGCCTTGTCGCCCTTTGGTGATCGCAGCGACAGGAAAAACATCGACCAGCAATTTTTCCGCCTTTTTTTTGATGAATCGTACGACTTCCTGCGTATCACAGACGGGTGTGGTGTTGGGCATACACGCGACTGCCGTAAATCCACCGGCCGTTGCCGCAGCGCATCCGCTATCGATGGTTTCCTTGTCTTCGCGACCCGGCTCGCGCAGGTGAACATGCATATCCATCAGACCGGGCGTGATGATACAGCCACTGGCATCAATGATCTGTCCATTGAAACCTTTTTTTTCTATGGCGCCGATTTTATCGATTTTACCGTTTTGAATGACGATATCAACCTTTTCGTGTTTGCCCGATTTGATATCAATGATTTCACCGCCCGCGAGTAAGAGATTGTCTGTCTTGGCAAAATTCATGATACTTTCCTCACGATTCATGTGCAGCGTCAATTCCGCTCAACAGCACCAATACGGCCATGCGTACAGCCACACCATTTGTAACCTGTTCAAGAATAATGGATGCGTCTGAATCAGCAACATCGCTGTCAATTTCCACACCCCGATTGATAGGGCCGGGGTGCATGATGACTATCTCTTTATCGAATCGCTTCAGCCGTTCGCGGGTGATGCCATATTCGGCATGATATTCTCGAATCGATGGGAATAGCCCTTTTTCCTGTCTCTCCAACTGTATGCGCAGCACATTCAGCGCGTCCGCCCATGCCAATGCCTCATCAAGATTGTAGGTGACATGAACTCCCATCTCTTCAATGCCCGGCGGAATCAAAGTTCGCGGGCCGCATACTAAGACCTCGGCGCCCATTGTCACCAAGCCGCGCATATTCGATCCTGCCACACGACTATGGCGAATATCTCCGATGATCGCCACTTTTTTCCCCTTCAGTGTTCCCCATTTTTCTCTCAGTGTCATCATGTCCAAAAGCGCCTGTGTAGGATGTTCGTGTCTGCCATCGCCGGCATTGATGATGACCGAGTTAATGCACTTGGTTAAAAAATAGGGAGTTCCTGCAGAGGCGTGACGGATCACAACCATATCAATTTTCATCGCTTCTATGTTGCGTACGGTGTCTTTTAGAGTTTCGCCCTTTTTGACCGAGCTCCCCGAAGAGGTGAAATTCACCGTGTCCGCAGAGAGACGTTTCTCAGCCAATTCAAATGAAATTCGTGTTCGGGTGGAATTTTCAAAAAAAAGATTTACAACGGTTATTCCTCTTAACGTCGGCACTTTGGGGATAGGTCGGCTTAGAATTGTTTTCAAGCTTTCCGCCGTATCAAGGATTTTGGAGATATCCTCTGCAGGCACCCCATCTAAGCCAAGCAAATGGCGGTTGGACAGCGCCATAGATCAGGCCTCCTCTGGAGATTGTACAAGCAGTACACAGTCTTCGCCATCATTTTCCATCAATCGAACTTGAATTTCTTCACCCAATGAAGTTGTTACCGATTTCCCTACATAATCCGGATGTATCGGCAATTCACGATGTCCACGGTCGATGAGCACGGCCAGTTGAATACTGGCAGGCCGCCCCAAATCCATCAGAGCGTCAAGAGCTGCTCGAGAAGTTCGGCCGGTGTAAAGCACGTCGTCGACCAAAACGACATTTTTTTCATCGAGCTGAAAGGGGATGTCCGTAACTTGGACACAGGGTTGTTTCAGACGTTTGCGAAAGTCATCGCGATAAAGTGTAATATCCAATATGCCGAGCGGCACTTTATGATTTTCAATTGTCTCAATTTTTTTGACCAGTCGTTCGGCCAAAGTGGCACCACGTGTTCGCACACCAATCAAGGCGATTCCAACTGCCCCTCCGTTTCTTTCAATGATCTCATGAGCCAAGCGGGTCAATGTGCGCTCTAATCCGGCTTGATCGATAATTGTCGCTTTGATTTTCAACATATCTGCTTTTTCCTTCATATTCAGTGAATACAGTTTAACTTTTTTTTTCTTAACCTGCAAATAAAAAAGTGAAAAATATCACATTGCCCTCCAATGCCTAATTGAGGAAACTTGACGATTGAGACTTTGTTTTGATGCCTGGGCAAATGCCTTGATTTTTTTGTTAAAATTGGCTAGTTTGCTATATTGGTCAATGTGAAAGAGAGCAGCATGATTCAATACGGCGACAGATTCCAAGTTGGAGAAGTCATCATCATTTACGTCGAAGATGAACCCGGGTTCTTCGCGAGAATTGAACATATTGAACCGGATCGAAAGAAAAATTGGTGGCAACTGAATTTTTTAGTCCTGGCGATTCCCCTGAAGACAATGAGCTGGATTTTAGATGATGAACAGATGCGTGGACAACCGTTCACCATGAATGGCGTCTCTCTGCAGATAAAACGTGTACAGGCTCCGGAAGAAGAAAAGCCGATCGAGCCGTCGGCAAAATCAAAGACACCCCCTGGTGAAAATCGTGATAATGTTTTTTCACTGTTTGATGAGAAATGAGAAAGAGTTTTGAGGCTTGATTATTTTTCGCTATCGCTTTAGCAATTCCTCTCATTTAACCAGCACTATTTTTTTCGAATCAGAAAACAGATTACCTTCTGCAACGACCTTCAAGTTCACAATATAGACGCCCGTTGGCGCCGCTTCTCCATTGCTGAACCTTCCATCCCATGATACCGCATGATCTCCCGAGTTTTGCTGTGCGCTGACCAAACCGCGAACGATCTGGCCGTACATGTTGGAAATCGTCAATTCGACATGACCAAATGCTGCCGTTGCGTATCGGATGGTGGTGCCCGCATTGAACGGATTCGGATAGTTGTTGTTCAGGAAATATTCTCGAGGATGCAAGTCGCTCTCTGACAATACTCCGGCAGTTACGCCGCTAAAATGGGACACACCATTGGCTGTGGCAATCCACAGGGTACCATCAAGATCGAAGGTGATATCGGTCACCTCATTATTGACCAGGCCATCTGCTGTCGTGTAATGGGTGAATTTGTACGATTCGACGCCGAATTCGCCCAACTGATACTCAAATCGAGCAAGACCACCCAGTGTGCCCACCCAGACAACTTGGTCACTGCCTTTAATGAGCGATGTGACAACATTGTTGATTAATCCTTCGGCCGTCGTGAACTGATCCCATCCGGCTTTGGTTTCCAGCGTATCGTGATATGCGAATCCTTCTGCTGTACCAAACCATTGTGTGCCGTCGGTATCGACAAAGACCGAATAAACCATGGAAGAGTAAAGGCCGCTCCATTCAACATTGTAGGGAGATGGAGAGGTGATGGCATCAACATCATCGAGTTTGGTGCGCAATCTGGAGACGCCGTTCATCTCTTGGATGCCGTTCTGGGTGCAGATGTATTTCCACCCGCCGGCAACATCAATGCCGATATCGGTCACATCATTCCAAGCGAGTATGGGGACCGTGGACATGGAAAAATTTCTCCAACCGGAAGAACTAAATCGAGAGACGCCATTGGGTGTCCCAAACCACCGCTCATGTCGCAATGGATCCACTGCCGCCGCTGTCACCTTGTTATCGATGAGTCCCGTATTATCGGTGCGATAGGGCGTCGCCTTGGTTACGGCATCGATTGACGGAATGGCCATTACTGATACACCATTATCGGTGGCAATCCACAGCTCCGGTCCATATGATGATGTTTCAAAGGCCAAATCATTGATAGAATTATCAGCCAGAGTTTGCTGATTGTCGTCATGGATATAGGTCAGCCATTTCACTCCATCATAAGCTGACAATCCCTGATCTGTGCCAAACCACTTGTTACCCTGAGGATCTACAATGACCGCACGTACATGATTTCCCGCCAAACCGCTGTTGGCGGTTGTATAGTTCGTCCAATCGCCTGCAGATACAGCGGCAGAACAGTAAAGCAAAGATATAATAAAAATGCGCATAACAATCTCTCTTCCTATGACAATAATAATTACAAAGTTGGCAATTTTTAGGATAAATCAAAGTTAATAATTGTATTTTTTTTGTAAAAACTCTTGCAGTCTGTTTTAACTTAATAGGGAGGCCATCATCGTTGCAACGGGTTGGAGCAGACGCGTTTTCAGAACCTCATTGAACAGAATGGCTAATTTCTTACGTTGGCTGACAAAGGCGCGTCCTAAAAATGGATTATAACCACGCTCTTCGATCTGTCGCAGTATGCCGCGATATATTTTTGCTGCAGAATAAATAGCGAACTGCGAATCTCGATCCAACAGAGCTATCCCTGGGTACGATTCCTCAAAGTAACGGTCGGCACGCTCAACCTGGAATTTCATAAAGTGGTACATATCATAGCTAAAGTTTTCCAGCAGAATGTCTTGTTCAGTTAAACCAAATTGCTTCAATTCCTGCAGCGGCAGATAAATGCGGTTCATGTTTTTATCTTCTTGAATATCTCGCAGAATATTAGTCAGTTGCATGGCAATGCCTAATTTCTCAGCATAAATCAGGGTTTCTTTGTTTTTAAAGCCCATGACAAAAGTCATCATTAGACCGACGACACCCGCGACGCGATAAGCAAATTCATACAGATCCGCAAAGCTTTCATAACGATTTTTTAACAGATCCATTTTTACACCATCAAGCAAGTCCAGTGCATATTCGATCGGAATGTCCCTTTTCAGAGAGACCAGTATAAATGGTTTCAAAATGGGGTGCTCTGATTCACCTCGACGATAGGCAATCTGCAGTTCTCTGGCAAGAGATGCGATCTCATCGAACAATTCTGCATCAGCTCGTTCACGCGGTTGATCAACGATATTGTCGGCGTAGCGGCAAAAACTATACAGCGCAAATGTATCCCATCGTTTTTCTTTAGGCAAAATTTGTGATGAAAAGAAAAAGCTCTTTGAGAAATGTGCCGTCTGAGATTTTGCATATTTGAAAGCAGATTCCATTGTTTTATCAGTGAACAAACTCATTTCGATCTCCATCACGTGTCAAACATTTGTCTAATTTTGGCAAGTATAACACCAAAATCAAAAAATCTCATCCATAAAAGAAATTACTGCTGCTTCTGAAATAGGATTTAGGATGATCGCTGCCGGCGCCGCGCGTTATGCAGGCCTTCTAGAGTATAGAGAGCCAATGCCGCCCAGATGAGGCTGAATCCGACAAAACGGGCACTGTTGAATGGTTCGTGATAGATGAGTATGCCGGTAAGGAATTGTAGTGTTGGGGCGATGTACTGGATAAAACCTAAAGCCGTGAGAGAAATGCGTCGTGCTGCCGAGGAAAAAAGGATCAATGGGACGGAGGTAATTATACCGGCAGCGAACAGCAACCCTGTCGCCACAGTATTGTGGAGAAATTGAGCGGTATGCTGTTGTTCAAAGTAAAATAATGCATAAACTGCAGGGATCATTAAAAGCGCTGTTTCAAGCGCAAGACCCTCAATGGAATCCAAAGGGGCTATTTTCCGTAATAATCCATAAATACCAAACGTGATGGCGAGCGTCAGCGCAATCCACGGGAAAGAGCCATAATGGATGGTCAGCCACGAGACTCCACAGGCGGTTGTCATCAAGGCAACCGATTGCCCGATTCGCAGTCTTTCCTTTAAAAACAGCACGCCCAGAAGCACATTCAGCAAAGGATTGATGAAATATCCAAGACTGGCTTCCACAATGAATCCATTATTCACTGCCCAGATAAAGGTAAGCCAATTCACCGCCAGTAATATCGCGGATGAGCTGAAAAATAAAAGAATCGTCGGTCTCGATATAATTCGATTCAACCAACGCCAGTTATTCTGCAAAAACAGCAGCAAAATGACAAATAACAGCGACCAGATAATTCGATGGGCAAGAATTTCAAGCGACTGGACGCCTTGCAACAGTTTCCAATAGAGCGGTAGAATTCCCCACAAACCGTAAGCGATGATGCCGTATAATGTGCCGCGATTCATAATTTTCCTCTTTATCATTCTAATTTACTCGCCGATGGATTCAAAGTCAACATCCATCATCATTAAATTCCCGCTTGTTGAAAAATTTGAAATATTTCTTTCTATCCCGATTTTATTTGGTTATTTTTGATTGTCAGAGACAAATGAGAACGAATCGGATTTCTTTGGAGGAGTATATGAGAAATCGATATACCTTGTTCACCCTTTGTTTGATGGTCATTGGAATGTCATGTTCCTATTTTGCTGAACCCGCCGACACTATCAACCTTCCTTCGCTTTTCACAAACAATATGGTTCTGCAGCAGAAAACGGAGGTCCCGATTTGGGGCAAGGCGACACCGACTGCTAAAGTGACTGTGCAGTTCCAAGGACAAAAAAAGGGGACCGTTGCTGCTGAGGACAGCTCTTGGCGAGTGACATTGGACAGCCTTGCCGCTGGTGGGCCATTTGAAATGACCATTATCGGCAAAGATACGATCCGTCTCCAAAATGTTTTTGTGGGTGAGGTTTGGCTCTGTTCTGGTCAATCCAACATGGAAATGCCCCTCGCCGGTTGGGGAGAGATACGCGATTTTGAACGGGAGATCGCCCAGGCTCAATGGCCGCAAATCAGACTTTTTCAGGTGAATCACGCCATGAGTCTCTTCCCTCAAGAGGATGTATCAGCGTCTCCTTGGGTTGAATGTTCACCCCAGACCATTCCCCAGTTCAGTGCCGTCGGTTATTTTTTTGGTCGTGCTCTTTATAAAGATCTGTCTGTACCCATTGGATTGATACACTCTTCTTGGGGGGGAACTCCCGCGGAAGCATGGACGTCGGCAGGTTCGTTGACGTCGCTCGCAGACTATGCGCCGATCATCGAATCGATGCAGACGAGTGCTGCATCGGAAGCGCAAATGAAAGTTGAATATGATGACAAACTGGCGGAATGGCAAGCCCTGGTTGAGCAAAAGGTGCAGTCGGCCATGGCTGACAGCGCAACATGGGAAAGTGTTGCCCTTGATGAAAGCGCATGGAATGAAATGAATTTGCCGGTTTTATGGGAAAGTGCCGGATTGGCTGATTTCGATGGAATTGTATGGTTCCGAAAAACCTTCACCTTGCCGTCGACTTTACCGACAGAGACATGGACCCTCAGGCTCGGACCAATAGATGATCAGGATATCACTTTTGTCAATGGTCAGCAGGTCGGATCAACTGACGGTTATAATATTCCCCGCGAATATGCCATCTCCGGCGATAAATTAAAGCCAGGGGATAACGTCATTGCCATTCGAGTGCTTGATACAGGGGGGGGTGGAGGAGTGTGGGGTTCCAAAGAACAGCTGCAATTGATCAACAGTTCGGGAAAGCAGATTGATCTTGCCGGTAAGTGGCGCTATCGCTCCAGTATAAGCATCACCGATATCCCGCCGCGACCTCAATCACCGGACAGTCCGTATCGCCCAACTGTGCTGTATAATGCCATGAGCAAACCGCTGATGCCTTTTGCCATCAGGGGGGCCATTTGGTACCAAGGAGAGGCCAACGCAGGCCGCGCCTATCAATATCGCGAATTGTTCCCGACGATGATACAATCTTGGAGGGTAAATTGGCAGCTGGGTGATTTCCCCTTTTTGTTTGTCCAATTGGCGAATTTTCAACCATCGCTTGACCATCCTGCCGATAGCGAATGGGCAGAATTGCGGGAAGCTCAGTCAATGACTCTTTCTCTACCTGCAACGGGAATGGCTGTGGCCATCGATATTGGAGATGCCAAAGATATTCATCCCAAAAACAAACAGGATGTCGGCTATCGTTTGGCGCTGAATGCTTTGGCGAAGGTCTATCAGCATAAAGTCATCTACTCTGGCCCCATTTATCAGTCGATGAGTTTTGAAGATAATAAAATTCGCCTCCATTTTGATCATGTCGGTAGCGGTCTGATGGCTTTGGGCGACAAACTCACCGGGTTTGCCGTTGCCGGCGAAGATAAAGTATTTGTCTGGGCGGATGCAACGATCGACGGAAATACCATACTGGTTTCTCATCCAGACATTTCTCGTCCGGTTGCAGTACGTTACGCCTGGGCTGACAATCCAATCTGCAATCTGTATAATAGAGAAGGATTACCGGCTTTGCCTTTCCGCACCGATGATTGGGATGGCATCACCAAAGGAAAGAAATGAGCGTCGGTTCGACAGGTGATGCGCTCACTCAAAGTCTGATGGATTTGATGAAGGCGAAATAAACACCTGCTCCAATAGTTGGGGGGATTTTGAAGAAGCGATGGATTTGCGGAATTTTGAATGTATCGGATCGGATTTATCCGGACTGACGATGTTGAACGAGTAATACCATCAGGACAATGGCGGCAGAAATCATCAGCAGGCAAAGAATCTGGCCCATGGTGAGCAGGCCAAAGAAAACGCCTAAATGGGCGTCGGGCTCGCGTACAAACTCGATAAAAAACCGAACGAATCCGTAACCCAAAAGATAGAGCGGGAGATAAAGCCGATTCAGCGATGGCATCTTGCGCTGTGACCAAAGCATGATAAATAGAAATATCCCTTCAAAAAGGGCTTCATAAAGCTGTGACGGATGTCGCAATTGCCTTGAGGAATCGATGGGGAAATACATGCCCCAGGGTACGCTCGTCACGCGACCATACAATTCACCATTCAGAAAATTGCCCAATCGGCCAAAAGTGTAGGCAATGGGTACGACCGGCGTCAATAGGTCGGCCAAATCCCAGAAACTGATCTGCTGTCGACGAGCAAAATAGAGAGTTGCGATGACAACGCCGATGAGCCCTCCATGATAGGACATGCCGGAAATGCCGGTGAACTGCACTCCATTTTGAAAGGAAAAGGGAAGGATGACGGCCAGCGGCTGCCGCAGCAGAGTCGCAGCGTCATAGAAGATAATATATCCCAGTCGTCCGCCCAATAAAACGCCGCCGATCAGCCAACTAAAATAGTGATTCAAAACCTCCCGCGTTATTTTGCCGGATTCAGATTTGATGCGGTGAATGAGCAGTAGATATGTTACCGAAAAGGCGACGACATACATGAATCCATACCAGCGAAACTGCAGCGGGCCTGCGGTAAAAATGATTGGATTGATCTTTTCGGGTAAATGCTGCCAGAAATCCATTGATTAGGCCTTGTTTTTCATCCCTTTGCTCATCCATTTTTTCGCAAACCATAGGGCCGTTGGTGACAGCATGGCTATAAAAGCGTAAATCAGCCACATTGTTCCTGTCTTTTGAATCAGTCCCAGTTCAGGACGCGGAATATAATGAGCGACAAAGTAACCGGAATAGAGTGATGTGATCACTTTGGTTAAAAACCATGGAAACTGACCAATCCCCATGTAGGCGCCGGTTTGCCCCTCCGGAGCGATCTCGGCGACCCATTGCAGGAATCGGGGCTGCCACATCGCTTCACCTATTGACATGATGATGATGTAGATCAAAAAAAGCGAAGGGATGGGACCGAGCGCCAAGAGAAATGTCGGCAACGCCATGACTAATGTTCCATAGATCATCATTCGATAAACATTGGCTCGCGCGGTCAATCCGGCAATGATGGGAGTTAAAATAAAGATGATGATTGGATTAATATTGGCAAAGATTTCCCAATAATTTCCCACCCAGGTACCTCGAAATGCGCGATCAAGATAATAGGGAATCGTCAGCCAGTTGTGAGCAAAAAGCGTCTGCACAGGTATCAGAATATAGATGAAAAACATGAAACGTCTGTCTCTAAAAGGATGTTCAGGGCGATGACGCAGGAATTCCCACAGAGTCAAGCCGGTGAATAAAACGATAACGCTTATG
>RPQV01000019.1 GCA_003818595.1 Calditrichota bacterium | reverse complement strand
TGATTAAAGCAAAGCCAACCAACGCCAACCTGACTTGCGCTGCCACGCACACAATCGGTCAGAATCCGGCTGTCGGTCGGCATCTTTCCCCCAAAATTGAACAGGGCGCTTGCCTCAGGATCAAGCAACACGGGCTTGCCGGCAGCTTTGTGAATATCAATGGTCCTTGTCGTCGCCATTCGACAATAGGGTTTGCCGTCTTTAAAGGAACGCGCTTTGATTGTCGATGTTTTATGGAGTTGAAAAGGCTTTTGATACAATGTTGATGTATTTGTCGGTTCGCTTCCATCCAGCGTATAGCGGATATCGACGGTTCCCGCTTCCGTTTCCAGCTTAAAAACCGCCCCACTCGCTTTTTCACCATAATGGGGGCTTATCCAGACATTATAAGCGCTCAACGCGTAATCGATGCCCAAGACATCAAAGCGCGTCAGCATGACTTCCATACGGCGGACGAAATCCGGCCAATTTCGAAGCTCTTGCGGTGACCAACCCACCTCCGAAACGGCAAGCAGACGCGGATAGAGCATGTAATTAGCCTGCTCTTCATAGACCAAGGATTCACTCCAAAGATTGGCCTGAACTCCCAGAATTTTCCCGGCCTGCTCATCATTAAACCCGTGCGGAATGGGATTATATGAATAGACCGTCGGTAAAAGCAATTGACCATACCCCAATTCCGGCGGTTCAAGTTCAGGATCGCCTTGTTTTAAATCAAGGTAACAAAAAGTATTCGGTGTCATAATGACATCATGGCCCATTTTTACAGCTTCAATGCCGCCAACCTCGCCGCGCCACGACATGACGGTTGCGTTGGGCGCAAGACCTCCCTGTAGAATCTCATCCCAGCCGATCATGGTTTTGCCATTTTGGTTGATGATCTTTTCAACGCGGCTCATAAAATAGCTTTGCAGCTCATGAAAATTGGCCAGTCCTTCATCCTGCATTTTCTTTTTACAATCCGGACAGTTCTTCCATCCCTGCATACGCGCCTCATCGCCGCCGATATGAATATATTTCGACGGAAAGAGAGCAGCCACCTCGGTGAGTATTTTCTCACTGTATTCATAAGTGGCATCTTTAGCAGGGCAGACATCCTTGTTTCGCTCATCACCACCGGTGGCGACATCATAATGAGCTCCATCGCAGGAAACTTCAGGATAGGCTGCCATAAAAGCGCGCGCGTGCCCGGGCAAATCAATTTCCGGAATGATTTCCACATAGAGTCCTTGGGCATATCGGATGAGCTCTTTCATCTCCTCCTGAGTATAGAATCCTCCACAAGTCGCTTTCTCACCCGGATTCGGGAAAGGACGTTCCCACCACAATTTGTCATTGTGGTCGACGCGCCAGGCGCCGATCTCGGTCAATTTGGGCAGGCTCTTAATTTCGATGCGCCAGCCCTGATCATCGGTCAAATGCAAATGCATTTTGTTCATTTTCAGCCGAGCCAGATTGTCGATATTCCGCTTGAGATGATCCAGCGAATGAAAGTGACGGCTGACATCGAGCAACTGGCCGCGCCACTGGAAACGAGGATAATCAATAATTTCAACGCATGGGATTTGCCATCGGCTGCTGCCGGCATCGCTCTCTTCTATTTCCGGCGGCAAAAGTTGCAGGAGCGACTGCACCCCATAAAATATTCCGGCCGGCTCTGCCGCGGATATGATCACCTCATCCGAATGCACAACCAATTGATAGCCCTCATCACCCAATTTTCTGAACCGTTCATCCAGCACTAACACAATTTGTTTCGCATCCGGATCAACATCATCACCATTCATCGCCAATTCAAAATCCGAAGCAGCCTCAATTCTGGTTTTTAACTTCTCGGCAATCAATCGCAGTCGCGAATCTTGATGGACAACCTTTATCACGACATCCTGCCTTAATGAAAACTCTCCATCCAATAATTGCACCGATACAGGCCGAGGGATGATATTGATCGTTTTTGAATGCGATACAGCAATTGACGATTGATATGGATTCAAAAAAGATGACAGCAAAACATATAGTCCGACCGAAAATCGTTTCATATCTTTTCTCTTATGTTAATGATGCCACTGTCTTTTAAGAGCATACTATGAACAACCTATTTTTCATTCGGCACAAGTTTCTGTACCCGCCAGGACAGAATTTCAGCAACATAGATTTCATCATTGCCGCCCACTGCGACGCCATGAGCAAATGAAAACCTGCCTGCACATCTGCCTTTTTCACCCAATGTCCCGATTATTCGACCGCTCGTATCAAATTGTACGATTCGTTCAGCATAACCGTCTGTCATGAACAATGTTCCATCATCGGCAAGATCGAGCCCCCATGGAGCGCCAAGATGGGTCCATGTTGCTTGATGATTGCCGTCCAAATCAAAGATTTGCAGTCGCAGATTATCTCGATCACCAACATAAAGCAAATGATCTGGTCCGACAACAATGGTGTGCGGCGTTTTAAATTCCGCCGGGCCATTGCCCGCTTTTCCCCATGTCTTAATAAAATTGCCCTCTTTATCATATTTGACAATGCGCGAATTTCCATAACCATCAGTGACAAATATCTCATCATGGGGTCCAAAAGCCACATCGGTCGGCGCATAAAAAAACGTATCCGTCGAGTCAGCGAAACCTTTCCGACCCAACACCAAATTGACATGGCCTTGTTTATCAAGACGCAAGACAACATGAGAACCGGAATCGACGACCCATAGGTTATCGTATTGATCAATTCGCAATCCGTGCGGTTCCCCAAGGTATCCTTTGGCCAAAGTCTGCACGTACTCCCCATTTACATCAAATTCGATCAAGTGGTCGGTACCGCGATTCAGCACATATATGTGCCCGCGTTTGTCAATTTCTACACCGCAGGCTTCACCAAAAGTGATTCCAATGGGCAGTTTGAAAAAACCATGTTCAAAATGATAATCAAGCTGATGAACATCCTGACTTTTAAACGCTCCTGCTGTCACGTCGACCGACGGACGGGAATAATCATTCTGCGCAAACAATGCGGCCGACATGACAAAAACGGCAGGGAAAATCATGAGCAGCTGCATAAGCACGCTTTTTCGATTCATCGTTTGGCTTTGATTGATCAACATTTTTTTGTCCTTTGGCTTGATGGTAATTATTCTATTTATTTCGCGCAAATTGAAACAGGCCGGCAAGAGAAAATCCCCTATACGGCAATGCCTCTCTCATCTGGTTCAATTGATCGGATATCTCTTTGCTATTCTTCGATCACCAAAATCTCGTGCACATCAATTCGGGGAATGGTGACGGTCAGTTTTCCTTCATGGTACGTCATGCCTGTTTTCTGTTTTGATGGTTCAAGAGAAACACTTTTCGGCCTCTTTTCCAGCTGAACCGTGACGGTTAATTCTCCGAGTGGCAGAATTTCATCGTAAACATAAACAAGATCATCAGCATGAGGCCCGGAAGAATTCACCAAATTGACCGCAAGTCTGTCGCCCATCCTGTTGAGCGTGACGTCAACATAGCCTGTCCCCTCTACCGTCACGGTAGGATTGGGGTACAAGGTATCGACCAACTCATCCAAAAAATCACGAATCGCGGTCACTTTCCCATCAAGATATCTTTCACCGAGATTTAAATACACAGCCGCGATAGTTCCCTTGCCCAGTTGATTGATGGACCCGGCTGGGGAAAAAGAACCGTGCCCATGTCTATTGGTATAAACCCTCCCAAATGGCTTCACACCCTCCGCCAGTTTGACATGTTGCGAGATCGACTTGACACTCGCAAGGCGCTTTTCGGAATCAAGATAGTTGACATTCAGTGTGGCCGTGTCGATCAGTTCGACGCCAAGTTCATGTTCAAACGATGCGCATGCCGCAGGGCCAATCACCAACAGGTTTCCACCATTCTCTGTATAGGCTATCAGCAGCTGTTTGAATTCCGGCGTGATCGTCTCCCACTCTGGATAAATAAGCAGCGGATAACGATTGATGTTTTCTTTGAGATGATGTTCCATGACCACATCAACGACATGTTGCGATTCAAGCAGTGACTGCAATATGCCGTTAAGAGGGTTCAATTCACCTTTGTTTGCCCCGAATAAGCTGTTGAGTTTTTTGTAATATGCATCGCTCGACAGGATCAACCCTATTTGAGGAATCGGCTGCGCCTGGTGCGTATACTCTTGCCGTTCTCGACAGAATTCGGCAACTTGAGCCATGATATCCATATCCGCTATATTGATTGACGCATCTCTGTTTTGATTAAAATAAACCTGAAAACCACCACCTTGAGAGAGAACCACACCCGCTTCCCGCTGAAGTTGTACCACGGATTTGGGACTCTGGAAACCACCCGGATCATTCCAATTGATGGAAAAGCTCCATGCCATCAAATCCCAGGCTTTCCCTTGCTGCGTCAGTACCCTGCTCTCCAACCGGGCAGAATTGATGCTGTTCCCCGGAGTGATATCTCCCGAGAGATAATCGACATCCAGAGTCACTTCCTCCGGCATAAAGGAACTGTATGCCCAGTTGCTGGCAATCTGAAAATCGGGATAAGCGGCGTGTATTTCTGCAACATAATGGGCAATATATTTTCGGAATCCCTCACGAAAAAACTGCGAAAACTCGTACCCGTTTGGATCGTGCGGAGCTCGGGGAATATTGGTGATGCCGGTTTCTTTTCGAAACCGCTCGACAATTTCAGGTCGGTAATCGCACTCCATCGCCCAGCATTCGCCGTCAATCCATACGCCGTCAACGCCATACTCATTCATTTCCTTCAATTGAGGAATCAAAAGTCCATCCGCATAGGCGCCATAAACGGAAGTGATCCCGGTTCTGACCCCGCCGATTTCTCCATTTGCGCCCATTATGCCCCACTCAGGATGCTTTGCCACCGCTTCAACATCCTGCACGCCGGAATGATGCAGATAAAGCGCGACTCCATTCTCTGCAGTCACTTGACGAAATATTTTCAACGGATCTTTCACAAATCCCTTAGCCTGATTACCAACCCGCGTCGGATAGCTTGTGAGACCGCGATGTCCTTTGCTGTCTATTTGTATATAATCCGGTTTGACGCGGTCGAGCACGGCTTTTACCATTTCCGGGGTAACGGTTTTTCCAATTTCTCGGTCACCATCGCCGGCATGAAAGTCAAAATGAATACCCAAAAAACTTTCGCATCGGCGCAACCGTTCCGATTGTTTCTTAGCCTGTGCCGCAGTCAAGCCGGGAATTATAACGAGCACAAAAAATATGAACAAAGGAGAGCATCGGTTTTTCACCATCATTCCTCCTTGAGCAATTGGTACGCTTCTTCCGCGCTGACGCCTTGATGCACAACTGCCATCAGCGCCCTGACCATGGCCTGTGGATTCTGGTGTTGAATCACATTCCGTCCATAGACAATGCCTGAGGCACCCTGTTCAATCAGCGCTTCGGTTCGTATGAGAATCTCTTTGTCCGGCACCTTGCCGCCGCCGCGCACGAGAACCGGAACTGTTCCGGCAGTTTCGATCACCCGATGATAATCGGACACATGATCGGTTGGATCGGCTTTGATGATGTCGGCGCCCAGCTCGACAGCCTGGCGCACCAGCGGGAGTATCTTTTCCAAATCGCCGTCCACCATATAACCGCCATGCTCCTGATTGTGCCGAAACGCCAGGGGTTCCACCATCAACGGCATGCAATAGCAGTCACACTCGGGTTTCAATTTCAGGATGTTTTGAATGCACTGATCGGCGACTTCCGGCTGATCCGGAATACGAAACAAATTGACCACTACGCAGACGGCATCCAATCGAACCGCCTGTATGACCGGCTGTTCGATCATCCGGCTGAACAGATGACGGGGCAGCATTTGCCCATACACATTGGCCACATCGGTTCTCAAGGCCAAGGCCGGCTTTTCTTTTCCCGGGCAACTCTGCAGATAGTGCGCCTGCCCCACAGTGAGCTGAATGACATCCGGCGACGCTTCGATGACCGTTTTAACCGCTTGACCAAGATTCTCAATACCGTTGAGAAATCCGTACTCATTAAAAAAGCCATGATCGATCGCCACATTGAAGCATCGATTTGATTTCGCATTAAATAATCTGTTTAATCTATACTCTTTCACTTTTCGCTCCATGTTTCATTACCGATAAAATTCTATCGTCGGTCCGCAACTGCTTTCTGAAGGATGCGCCCAATTCCAAACTGACAGACGCCGGTCAATACCCGAACTGCTTTTCCACTTGCCGGATGGAATCTTCAATCATATCCAATCCCATCATGGCGTAATGCTCATCCATGATCAAGGGCGGCGACATGCGCAGGATGTGTCCGGCGGGAATCCACGCCAGGCCTCGCGCAAAGGCGTTTTGATACACCAGTTTACCGGCTTCGCCAAAGGGCTCTTTGGTGGCCTTGTCTTTCACCAGCTCAATTCCCAGCAAAAATCCTTTCCCTTTCACATCTCCGATGATGGGATGTTCATCCTGCATTTTTTTCATGCGGCGCATCAAGGCGTCGCCGACAACACGCACATTTTCAAGAATATCTTCCTCTTCAATCACTTGTATCGATGCCAACGCCGCGGCACACGCCATCGGATTGCCGCCATAGCTGGATGACGCGGAAATTTTATCCAGCGCCGCAGCATACTCTTCCTTGACCACCAACGCCGTGACTGGGAAACCATTGCCGAACGATTTTCCGAACGTCACAATATCGGGAATGACGTCCCAATGGCTCATACAAAGCCACTCGCCGGTGCGCCCCATGCCGGCCAACACCTCGTCAGCAAAGAGAAGTATATCATGTTTTTCACAGAACGCTTTCAACTTGGGAAAGAAATCGTCGGGAGGAAAAATAGAGCCTGCCCAGCCCTGCGCCGGTTCAAGCACAAACGCCGTCACATTTCCCGCCGTACCTTCCCTGATAAATTCGGTATAAAAATCGATATACTGATCACTATCGATGGCGCCGTCCGCTTTGGCAAAGTGCGGCCTATACGGATCCGGCCGCGGCACCATATAGAAACCCGGCGCACGCGTCGGGCCATACACAAAAACATCACCCCGCGCCATTTGCGCACAACTCACAGCGCCCATGGACTTGCCATGAAAATCACGATAAGCGGAGATGAATTCGTGCCTGCCGTTGATCGCTCTCGCCGCTCTCAACCCGGCTTCGACAGCGGACGTTCCGTCGCTGTAAAACTGCACGCTGTTCAGATTTCCCGGCAGAATGTCCGCCATCTTGATCAATAATTTCTCTTTGACCGGATGGGTAAAATCATGGCAATTCATGAGCGTATTCGCCCAATGCGCAACCGCTTCCGACACCTTGGGATGGCTATGCCCCAGCGATGTCACATAAATGCCTGAGGAAAAATCCAAATAGCGGTTGCCGTCCACATCAGTCAAGGTGATGCCGTGTCCTTCTTTAAAACAGACCGGAAAGAGTTGTACCTGAGAGCTCAGTCCGCGCATATAGCGCTGCGTGCTCTTGTGCATCCGGCGGGATTCTGGGCCGGGCAGTTCAGTAATGAGTTTTGGGATATCCTGGGCACTTTTTTTCCACCACTCTTTTGCCACTGTTCACTCCTATTTGAGTTTCAGATGTTTTTGATCTATTTACCATCGAATCGGACTGCAACCCAAATTTGAAGGGCGTAAAATCCTGATACGGTTTGAAAACTGAATCACAGCCATTAACAGAACCTGTTCGGCGTCGACCGGCACGATATTAATATGGCGATAAGCCACCGGACCAACAAATCCTTGAAACATTAACGGCCCCTTGGCGGATTCTCGACCGGTGAGACAAACCGGTGTTGGCGCTCCAACCGCAACGTTCTCGTGGATGACATGACCGTTCAGCACAACTTTTTCAAAAAGGGCATTGGCCGTTTTAACGCCATTGGCACCAAATCGTGGCGCCTTGAAATCGATCGCCAGCGTCTGCCATTCCCCGCCTCCTTTTTCCACATGCACATCCGGTTCTTTGGTCGCCGTGATCGTGCCAAACCATTGATTCTCCAGAATAACCGGTTTGCTGTAACTATCCCAAATCTGAACTTCATACTCACCCATCAGATAAACTCCGGAATTTCCATTCATCGGAATCATCACCTCAAGCTCAACATGGACATCCCCGTATTTCTCTTTTGTCAGAATATCCACTCCCCCTTGATCAGTATTGACTAATTCGTTGCCGTCGGAAGTCACAACAAATTTTGTAGAATCCGTGGGATCCAGTACTGCTTTTCCGGTCATCCACAGATTCTTCCCTTCCATATCGGTTCGGGCAATCCACGCGATGGGGGGATTCCCCGTTTTAATCACATTGTATGGCGCGCTGTCTGATTGTTTTTTATCACAAGACGTTATCACACTTGAAACAAGAATCAAGAACAAACCTGATAATTTTAGATTCATCATGATAAATCTCTCCGGCAAAGGTGAATGAGTATCTCTTCAGGATCTTTATGTTAATCGGCTCAACGCCAATAGCATCACTTTCAGTTGTTGTAAAAATTGTTCAATATCTTTATCGACTCATCGACCAGCATTTCCCCGGTGCCGGGCATCGAATAATTCGGCCCCACCCATGTCTGGTAACCGCCAAATCTATAGGCTTCTTTATCAGGCAGGTAACCAATATAATCATTGGCAATGCCCATCACATACGTATAGCGGAACGGAGAGCGACGTTTGATCTCCATACCCAGCTCGGCGAACAACTCGCCGGGGATGCCCACAAAAGCCACCTCACCGATCTGAATCACCTGCAACCAGCTTTTTCGAGTTCTCTCCGGCACAGGAGTAGCCTTCATCCGGTCCCGCCTGGCTTTGAAAGCATCGATGACAGGTTGTGGTTGCGCATCCCACGAGTCGATTTCTTTAAACCAACGGTTGCAGTAATCGGAGACAGCCTGGTGCTCTTTGGCTTCGTCAAACTCTGTTCTGACCCGCCAGGAGAACTCCATTTTCTTTGCCGCCAGTTTTGTAAAATCTTTCTTTTCAGCTTTGGCATACGCGCGCTTGATGCCGTCTTTCGCTCTGAACACGCGTTCCTCAGTCGTCATGTCGTCAAAAACATGGGTGGAACCAAAGGCGCCGGGCAGGAAAATAATGGTGCCGCCAAGCTCTTGTTCAAGCTCCTGCGCAGCGCGACCAAAGAATGAAGGAGAGCGAACAGGGACAAGCGACGGCTGATTGATGTTATGCGCGCCATGATTGAATAAAATGGATTCCAGATTCCCCGCTTGATCTTTGAAAACCAGCACCGGCAGCTGTCCATCATAAGGACCGGTCGGTCGGTTGTACCCATATTTGTAGACCGTCGGCACCCATAGAATAGAACCGTCTTCCATAATCAAACGACTGTTTTGTCCAATCAGGGCATAACCCAGCGCAAAGCTGCCTTCTGTTGCGCCTTTTCCATTTTCCAATTCCCCGTTAGCCTCTTCGATGGCTTTTAAAAACGCGTCGATGATGGCGTTATTAAAAGTTTGATCCGCTGTTGTGTCCGTGTAATCAGTTTGAATCGGACAACCGTGGCTATGGGTTGCACCAATCATGATGTTTTCAAACGGGATGCCCCATCGGGCTTTAGCTTCACGAGAAACATGATCCAGAATGGGACGGTGGAGATAGGTTATATCGGCTGATCCGATGCACACTTTGGTTTTACCGTCAGTGAACACAGTAACCTGTGCTCGTAGTTTTGCATCTTCACCTTTGGCGGTTCGTGGGACAATCCAGCCGCCGATGGGCATATCATCACTCACTTCGATATTCGCCGCTGCCGCAGCAGCCCTTATGGGTGGCTTTGTTTCTTGTGCAACTTGACAGCCGCCCACCATGACCAGCAACATCACAGCAGAGAACGCTGTCGACAAATTCAAGACCGGCTTTTTCATTTTTTCTCCTCGAGCAAAATGTTTTTTATTCAATCTTCACAGTTTATTCAACATCGCAGTGATCTCGTTAACCATCTCCTCACCGGCGAATTGCGATCGGGGCACAGTAGGGTCCTTCCGGAATGACGGTAATCGATCGACTTTCACGCACAAAATTGTTCACCAACTCTTGAACGGTTTCCTGTACCTTGCTTGCAGGCGCATATATGCCGTTGACACCCAGTCTGCGTAATTCCAACGCCTCGAGACCGTCTGTCACAAAAATCAGATTTTTTTCGCCGACATGCTGCAAAACCTTTGTCTGCATCTGCAGCTGCCATTGATCCTTCATCGTGTCCGGATTGCTTTGGATGAATTTCAAAAACTCTTTCCATCTGCCGGCATATCTTTGCATGGTCGATTGGTATTCGATCCCGCCAATACCTTCCGAACAACTTCCAACAGCAACAACAATTCCTCCCTTCTTCACCGCAGGCAGACAGGAACACATCCCCTTGACGCACTGGTAAAAGGTGGCATCCAAAGGATGGCCGCCGCTGGAAGTGATGACGACATCGGTCTCATGCGCAACTGGTGGACACGCTTGTTCTCTCACCAACCTGCAGGCCAACTCATGCGATACTTCCAAATCGCCGGCAACAACATCCACAACTCGGTGATTTTTATCGACTATAATGTGAATACTAAAGCCAATTTGCGCTTGCCGGGCAATCGACAAGGCTTCATCGTGAAGCGGATTACCCTCAAGATTTCCGTTTCTGGAACCTGGGTGATTCAAGAAATCAAAACTGTGAAACGCTTTGACGGTTTCCAAAGAACACAATCCCGGACATACCGCCTTTCGACCTCCCGAGAAACCCGCCATGAAATGGGGTTCCACCAGCCCGGTGATCACACGAAAATCGGCCTCGACAAAGACGCGATTCAGCTGAATAGCGCGTCCCGCCCGGCTCTTTCCCGTGATCGTCTCCAACTCATCAGCTTTTTCAGCATGGTGATCAACAATGCGATATCGTTCACACACCTGCAGACCGAACATGTGCTCTCGTTCCGCCGGCGTGCTGCGGCGATGCATTCCGGTGGCGATGAGGATGGTGATGGCGTTTCCGGGTACGCCGGCGAGTTCAATTTCCTCAAGCACCACCTCGAGAAAATCAGCATATGGAATCGGCCGCGTCACATCAGAGACAACGACGACCACTGATTCGGCGGCGGCTCTCTTGATCAGACTCGCAAGCGGAAAAGATTCAACGGGATTTCGAAGCGCATTCCTAACCAGGTCATTCGTATTGCCAGGGAAACTTTGATACCGTGTTTGATAAACAATCGCGTCCTCTGGCGCTTCAATTTCAATTTGCCCGTCTTTATACGGCATGTTGATGTGCATGATCTGCCTCTATCACCTTTGCGGTTTGCCCTAATCCTGCTTTCCCGTGACTCGGCCTTCCGCATCGATGCTGTCCACCTGGACAAAACCGCAATGCGCCAAAAGCATGCTCTCGCATTCCAAGGATGCGCCCGCATCGAGCCGTGAAAACCTTTCGTTGGCAACCGCTTCGGAGAGTTTTGCCGGATAACCGGTCCATGCTTCAACAGCCGCCGTGAAAATTCCCCGCCAACCGCCATAGACCAACCACAGCCAAGCTGCGCTGAAAACATCCTTTGGAAAGACCAATGCTGCGCCCTGTTTTTGTCGAGCATCTGTAATCGACAACCAGCCTTCTTTCAACTCGGCGGCATAATGAAATTCCATGATATCCGCATCAGCAGCCGGCACCTGACGCATATCCACCCGATGGCCGTTTCTGTCTCGGGCAAAAGGCCATTGGTACTTTGTTCCCTTGGCGCCGAGCCGGTCGTCCGGAACAGATTCGTCAATGATCATCGCACCCGCAGGCAGATCGATCCGACAGTCAGAATTAACGGCAAATCCCGGATGCAGTCCCCAAATAAAATCAAAAGCCTTGTTTCCGCTATTCGTTATTCGGTGGCGGAAACGCAGCATCATCTCATGCTGCCGCAAAGTGATCCAGCGCTCGACGATCAGAGGAGAAATGATGAGCGGCCGTCTCAAATAAGCAGTGACTTGATCACTGCCGCGGTTTTGAATTTCGTAATGCCAGGGCAACGACCAGGCTTCTCCCAAAAAGGGATACTCCTCGCCCTGGTAGACGCAGGGGTGGCCGGTGGGAATCGCTTCATCCATGCCGCCTGACCACCAGTTATCGACATTGACGCCAAACACCGGCGTCCGGCATTCAACTCGGGGATGATGGTACATAAAATCCCTGTTCGACGGCTTGTAGATGAACTCGTGTATTTTCGCCCCCACGTCCGGCAACACCGTCGCTTTGATGAATTCATTTTCCAGGATGACGGTCTTTAGGCCGCGAAACGTCCACTCATCCGTTATATGACAGGACATTGTCTCTCCAAATTCAAAAAGGTTTAAAATAAAGGCTTCAGAGCATCATAAAGTTTGATATATTTTTCATACGCCGCGGTATACACGTGATCATGCACCACGGAAGGATCAAATCGTTGATTTCGACCGCTCATTTTTTCTGCTGCCTGCTCCAGATTCTCGTGCAAATTCAGAGCGACGCTCGCCAGCATGGCGGCGCCCAAGCTGGTTGTTTCCGGGGTCCGCACGGTCACCACTGGTTTCTGACAGATATCAGCCTTGATCTGGTTCCATAACTCACTTTTTGACCCTCCGCCGAGAGAATAGATTTCACGAACCGTTGTACCCAAATTTTCCAGCAGCGCGATATTGCGTTTGAGCATAAAAGCGACAGATTCCAATATCGCCCGACTGAAATGGGCTCTGTCTGTCTGCAAAGTAATTCCAAAAAAGACACCTCGAGCTCGGGGATTTGATTCCGGCGTAAAGGCGCCGGCCAGATGAGGCAACATGACAAGTCCGTCCGATCCCGGCAATATCCTAGCCGCTTCTTCATCCATGTGGCGGAATAATGCGGCAACGTCGCCAAGACCACTGGCCTTGAAATGACCATAAAATTCATTGCGGAACCATTTGTAAACCATTCCGGCCGTTTGACACCAGGGCAGTAAAAAATAGGCGCCGGGAATTGCATGATAATGACAAGGAATCCTCCTCTCTGGATCAAACAGCACACGGGGGACATTGGCGCAAATTGCCAATACACTGCCGGTCGTCTCGGTTATCGTTTCGTAACCGGTATTGCCCGCCCCAATCGCTGACGCTGCCTGATCCAGCGCTCCCGCGATCACCCACGTGTTCTTTGCCAGACCTGTTTCTCCGGCGGCAATGTCCGTGAGCTCTGCGACTCGATGTGCGGATTTGACTATTTCCGGCAGCTGATCACCAGAGACGCCGACGAATTTCAACATCTCATCCCAATAAAGACCGCTGTTTATATCAAACAACAACGTCGACGACAACAGCGAACCTTCGGAAACAAAACTGTTGGTAAATCGATAAATTAAATAATCTTTTAAAAGTAAATACTTGGCCGTTTTATGATGAACTCGGGGTTCATTTTCTTTCAACCACAATATCTTGGCCGCAGGCCACGTCGGCACGATGCTCGGTTGGCCGGTTATCTTGTAGGTTTGTTCGCTGCCAAATTCCGCTTCAATTCGCTCTGCTTCTTCGACCGCCCGGTTATCAAGCCAGACAATCGCTGGTCTGAGAGGACATCCCTGATGATCTACGGCGATCAATGTCTCCCCTTGGCCGGCAATGCTCAGCGCTTTGATATCCGCTGCACGACCATTCCATTTCGACAAGATGATCCGGATGACCGATTTGCACGCTTCCCAGTATTTTTCCGCCGCCAGTTCAACCATCTCGGCGCCAGGATGATCGAGTTCATATTCATAGACGGCCGAGACAATTTCCTCTCCCTCCAAATTGAAAAGAACAGCTTTGAAAGAAGTGGTGCCGGCGTCGATTCCAAGTAAATAATCCATTGCAGCCTTTCGCAAACATCCCTGTTTATCAATGATCTAAATTCTTGGCAAGTACAGCCGCTGAATCACCTATCACCCGCCCCCTTGTCGCCAATATTTTGGAAACGATCAATACTCCTCTCTCCCAAAAATGATCTTATTGATTGCCTGATCTTCAAAGATACTGTCATCAACCAGATCCGGCTTGGAACTCTCGAGAATCAAGCTGTCCTCTATCGCCGTAAATTGATGCCTGGCAAACTGATCCACAATCAGCCGATCACCTTGACTGAGAGTAAATCTTTTCCCCGCCAACTCCATATCGACCCTGCCCTTGACAATAAAAAAAGTTTCATGCTTTTTGCGATGAAAATGCATGGGACAGGTTTGTCCGGCGAACATGAACATGAACTTGCCGCAATAGCCTTGTTCCACATTGTTATTGATGTTGAATTCGGTCTCCCCGATATGATAAAAATCGTTGTAACCAAAATGCAACGGATCAGGGGTGACGTCGGGCAACGTCAGGTTCCAGAGTGCGACCGCTGCATGGATCTTTTGCAGGACATTTTCCCGCTCCTCGCCCTGCAACGAGATCAACGCCAGAATTTCTTGTTCATCCATTTCCTGATGTCTCCTTTATCAATTATTTCTCTCGCAAATAGACAGCCTGCTTTTTGAATAATCCCGGCGTCCTTTTTCGTAGCATGGCCAGGTAAACCAGTCCCAATATCATCCACACCAGAGCAAACAGCACCACACTCTTTCCGGTTGCCCAATCTCCTCTCCAGTATTCGACGAAAAAGGCTTTATAGAGCAAATAAGCGTTGATTGCAAACGCCAGCAGCGGTATGATGCCGTTCCACCAATAGCTGAACTTTTGTTTTAGGAATCGCAAATAAAAAACAGGATTGGCAATACAGACGAATATATAGGTGATAAGAGCGAAAAAGACCACTGCCGCGCCCCACCAGATATAGGTGTTGTATATTCCCAATATCCCCGCAGGCAGCAGAGCGAACAGCAAAGTCAAGGCAAAGATCACGTGCAATGCGTTGTTCGGCGTATTTCGTTTAGAGTTCAGCTGACAAAAGACCTTCGGCAGAGAACCATCGCGAGCCATCGCGTACAGCACACGACTGGCGCCGATTACGGTCGCGATATAGACCCCCAGAGCGGCAATCATTCCCGTTATAATAACAAGGAGTTGACCGACACCCCAGTATTGCCGGGCAATGGGAACAACCGGAATGACGTCACCATTCACGGACTCGATGATGTCCTCGATGGGCATTGAAATCACATAAGCCCAGGATATCACCACCCAATACAATCCGACGATAACACAAGCGGCTACTACGGCAATGGGGATTGATTTACGCGGATTCCTGGTTTCCTCAGCCAGGTTGGTAATGACGTTGAATCCAACGAATGACAGCAGACCGAACACCAATGCCTGAGCGATGCCCGACATTCCAGTGGGTGAGCTGGATGGAAGAAAGGGGCTCAAGTCCAGTTCACCCTGGCCCACAAGAACAACAATAATGGTAACCGCCAAGGCGGCCACCAATACCATCTGAAATATCAGTCCAACGGCAGACCCTTTCTCGCTAAATTCGATGCCGCGATAGGAAAAGAAGGCCGTGATTCCGGTGCCAAGGAGGAATCCGGCCACGAACATTCCATAACCGGCGTCAAATCCCCACATCCGCATCAGGTCGTTAAAAAAAAGCCCAAACAGCAGGGGTTGAAGAAATACGACGATCACAAAAAAACCGCCCAGCAGCCAGCCAATCCAGATGCCGACAGCAGGATTAACCGTCTCCCAAAGCCAGGTGTACGCACTCCCAGAAGAGGGAATTTCCCGTGAAATCATTGCATAGCAGATGGCAGTCGGCAGTGTGGCGATCAATGCCGCTAAAAACACCAACGGGGTTGTCCTGCCGGCAGCAAGTGCCATGGGCCCAAAATTACCATAGATACCCAGCGCCGGCGACATCATCACCGCTCCCATGACCGCCACGCCGACGGTGCCTAATGCGCCTGATTTTAACAAAGTTTGTGAAGCCATTCGATTTTTTCCTGAGGTTATCAGCTTTTGCTCAAAATTCCTTCACCATCGCCTGATGCATTATTTGCCTGATGCCTGTTTGAAATTCTGCCAGTGGAAATCCAGATGTTCCTTTAGATTTTCATTGATAAAATCTGAAGTATGTCCTCCGTATCGCAAGCTCCAGGTGTGGGGAATCCCGAGCTCCACCAATCGGTCATGGTAATCCAAATTGTTTTGCATTGCCGGAGTCACATCATGGCTTCCACAATCAAGGAAAATATGGACACCACTGTTTTTTAATTTTCCTGCGAGCTCATAGGCCGAATTGGCCTGCCAAAGCTTCTTGTTCTTTTTGTAAGGCCCCAGGAGTTCAGTCAGAAAGGGTCCCACCAAGTTTGATTTGATATCAATTTCATCGGTTAATTTGAGTATACCAAAAAATGAAGAGGCTGAACAAAACATCTCCGGATATTTGGCAGTCAACGTCATGGCGCCGTGCCCTCCCATACTCGCACCCATAATCGCACGGGCATATTTGCCTGATTTAGCCGGAAATGATCTCTCGATTAATGGTATCAACTCTTTGATGATATAGGATTCATACTGCATATCAGGTTTTAATGGACTGTCAATATACCAGCTGTTCCCACCATCGGGGAAAACCAGGATCATCTCATATTGCTCAGCCAGATCTTCGATTTGAGTCTGATCGGGCCAGGCCTCGGAATGGCAAAGCACACCATGGAGAACATAAAGCACGGGAAAGGTGAACTCCCCACGACGGTTCTCAGGCACAAAAATTCTAAATAATTTTTCCCCTCCCAATATCTCACTAACATGTCTGACAACTAACAGGTTCTTTTCTCGTTCGAATTTCAGGTGGCCTGTTTGCGCATAAAGTCGATGA
>RPQV01000018.1 GCA_003818595.1 Calditrichota bacterium | reverse complement strand
GTCCAAAACGGCTCTGGTCTGAACTGTCACTTTGGCGGCGTTATTGATCTGTTCTTCAAAAAGGGCGCCGCTTTCCAGAGGATCAACCAGGACAACGCGCGCACTCAACAACACGTCACCAGTTGGTACGCCTTCAGAAACTGAGGTGATAGTCGCCCGTACTGTTCCGGAGTTGCCGGTCTGAAGCAGATCAGATCCATTTTCAAATCCGGCGCCGATCTGAATAGCAAATTGAGAAGTCACATTCAATGTCCCGGAACTGAAAACCAGTTCCATGGTCTTTAACTTGAGCGTTTGGCCGCTGTTATTGGTCACTCCAATATTGACGTACCATGGAGCTGTTTGCCCGAGCGTGACTTCTCCGACATTCGGCGTGAGAGAGTCCAAACTGATATTCCCTGGTTGTCCCACCTTGACGTTCTCGCCCGTAAGGCGCAACTCTTTTTGGTAAGAAACACTATTCTCCAACCCTGCCAGCTGAACCACTGGTTCGAAAAAGCCAAGAGCGAAACCGGTACTAAAGTATGTTTGTTGAAAATGGAGTCGTAAGGAACCATTACCAGGAACAACCGTGCCATAATTGCCATCCAATTCGGCAGAGAAAATCTGGGTTCCATCACTGATCGTAAATGTAGTGGCCTCAGGGTTCAATACAACATCAGCCTGACCGCTGTTACGAACTGTCAACTGAAATTCAACCATCTTTCCAGGGTTAACCTGCAGCGGTGCGAGGGTGCCGGAGGAATAGACCACATCAGCAGGCGTTTCAACTTCGATGGTTGCAAAACGATCGCTGATGGTTGCGTCATAGGCCGGCATTTCACGATTCAGCTCAATCGCCTTGACGGCAGCTTTTACATCCACCATTCCATCGGCAGACGGATTGGCGGTGATGCGATATCGAAGACTATCGATATCGCCACCGTTCAACACAGTTGAGTTCGACCCGGTCAAGACGCTTGGCTTTTGCACCGTGTATCCAGCCGCGGGTTGACCATTGAGTGTAAATCTTAACCAGGTCGAATCCACATCGGCAATATCGAAATCCAAGGCCGCTTCACCGCTATTTTCAACGATAACAAAAATATCCCAGGACAGCGTTCGGCCTACTGATAATGTATTGATCGGTGAGTGAACGCGGTTGATGGCCAGAAGAGCAGGCTCCTGGAGCTGGATCGAACTGGTGCGATTAAAGTTCGTTGCCTCGATCAATTTTGTCTGGGAGGTATTCAAAACTGTATAGGATACTCGTGGATTGAGGGTCACTGTCCCTCTCGGGGCTCCCGTCTTTGCCACGGGGAAAAACAATGTGTCGACCTCATTGCCGCTGAGTGTGGCGTCGCCTTTGCCGAGATAAGGCACCCCTACATTGAAACCCGAGACCGTCTGTCCGACAGAATTGGTAAAGATTACCGAACTCGTGCCGGGATTGATCTGAACATCACTGCCGCCACGGTTGATTAAAACGACGCCGATGTTCCATGGACGAGTATCGTCGTTGACGGTGACGGTCGGACGAGAAGGAAAGCTTTTGGTGATGACGACATCATCAGCGCTTTGAATTTCTATGGCGCCATAAGCTCCGGACAAATCAGAAGTGGTGAAATAGCCGTCGCCGCTCTCAACCCGACCGAGAATCGTAAAATTGCCTGTGGGAACCTGAGCATTAATCTGACGTACGATAAAATCGATATATCCTTCACTTCCCGCCGGAATGGATGTGCCGCCGCTGCGCAGAGCAGTCGGCCATTGCACATCATCCGGAGATATGTACTCCCGACCGCTTTTAATAAAACGGATATAGGTCTTTTGCGGATCCAGGCTTATGTTCACTGCAGAAGTGCTGATGTTGTGCACCTTCATTTCGACGACAAAGTCTTTATCCTGTCCCAGGGTGGCAGTTGGTTGGTCGACGGGCGTTATGCTGGTGATGTTGAGCGACGGTGCATCAACGCTGACGAACGTCGCCAATGTTCCGCTGCTCGCAATGCGGTTTTGCTGGATGTTGGCATCCTGAAATTCTACTTGAGTGGAAAGAGCGATCCTGCCCAAGGGCGCATTGGTGGAAGAGGTTAAATAGAATTTTAAATCTGCCGTGGAGTTGCCTGCAACTCTGACAGGATTGAGCGGATCAGCCGTCACCTGAAATGAAGTGGTGACATCCGTGGACTGCTCATTCAAAAACCTGAATGACACATTGTTGATCAGAGCATCAGCGGAATTGTTCATACCGATGTTATTGGCCAGTCTCAACTTTAATTCAATGCCGCCGCTGCCGCGGGAGACCGTATCCGGCGTCACCGAAAGGGTTTGCGCCTGAACATTCGCCTGCTGTTGCACAATCCATGAATCAGTCAATTCAGAGTTACTCGACTGCGCAGAAACGCCCTTGTAAAATCCATTGATCTGGCCGTCCAATATAATTGATCCCAGCGTTGCCGTACTTTTAATATCGACCGGGAAATCGAGATTGATGGTTTGAGCCGCTCCAATGGCGGTACCGGTTATTGCCGCAGAGACATAATCGCCGTTAACGCTGAGGGCGCCCTGACGAAAATTCAGAGTCGCCGTATAGTTCTCGTATGGATCGCTGCCGTTATTTTGAACCTGCATGGTCACAATTCTCTGTGTTTGACCACGACTGACGGTTGAATCGACGGTAAAAACACGAAGAATGCGAATGGTATTGGGGCCGGTTACTTTAATTTCAGAACTCGAACCGGAGATGCTGCCAAAGGTTGCGGTTATCTTCTGATTTCCGAGGGTAAAGAGTTTAAAGTTGGTTCCAGGGAAAGTATAGCTTCCGGAAATCAGACTTGTCGGCGCCGGTAGAACAACACGGGAATCTGTGTCCGTAGAAGAAAAGGTAACAGTCGATGAAAAATTGGTCTTTCTGTTTTCAAAGGCGTCGTAAGCCGTCACCGTGATCGAGTTGGAGAAAAAAGCGCCCGAAACCACCGAACTGGGTTGTCCGGTCAGTTTGAAACTGCTCAGAGAAGTCGGCAACACATTAAAAGAATTGGTAATCGCGCTGACGCTTGCAGTTGCCTGACCAACCAACTGCACACTTTCTGCTAAAACCAAAGTTTGAAAAGCACTTCCAGAGCCATTCTGCACGGTGATTTTGCTGAAGAGCGGTTGTGTTCCGTCGGGTGCGTTATGAGTCCCTGAGACAAAATTGGGTTGGACCGTTGCGTTGGCCGGATTATTGAAATCATCCACCGCATTGATCACTTTGAGTTCAAAAGGAGTTCCGGCAGTCTGGGTGTTTATAACTTCAAAATTGAACGATTTGATGGTTCCGGCCAATACTTGAATATTTCTGCTGGTTTGTCGGATTGAGCCCATGACTGCGGTGAATGTTTGCAGCCCGGAAGTTCTGAATTCAAAGGCTTCGCCGGAGAACGTCTTGACACCGCTTTCTGTGCCGACAAAATAAAAAGGACTTGAAATGTTATAATCGAAAAGGGCTCTGGGATCGGAACCCTCAAAATATAGAAATCCGCTTAAATCGGTTTTTCGATTTTTCCAAAAATCAAATGCTGTGACTGTAATATCGTTGCCGACACCGAAATCCAGACCGGCCGTGGTTGTTAACGGCGGATCAGAAATGGTCAGGCTTCCCAGGCTGCCGGGTTTTACATTAATATCTCCTGTCGTCGCAGTTGCTGTTCCGCCGGAAACCGTGCCGGTCAGACGAACCTTTTCAACTCGGTAGCAAGTCTGTGTCGCCGAACCGCTACCGTCCTGCACCCAAATCGACGTGAGCACTGGTTTGGTTGCACCATCCGGCGCAGTATGGTCGGCAATGGAGCCTGTTTGAAAAGCAATATTAATGATGCCATCCGCTAATTTTCCCTCCGCATCTCGGGCATTGGTGACGTTAACGGTGAATCCTTCACCGGCGCGGGGTTCTGCATTTGCCGAACTCAGGGTAAAATTGGTGATGCTTTCTGTAATCTGGAAGGTTGTGCTTCCCGTATCTGAGGGTGCTGCAGTGAAAGGATTTGCATCTTGAACGTATGTTTCAAGGCGAAGGCGATAAAAACCGGTATTTGTTGCGTTCCCGACAACTGCCAACTGAAGTCCGACATTGCCCTGGCCATTGTCATTGGTGCCGCCGTCTTTTCGGGTGACAATGACCTTCTTATAGTTCTTTCCTTTATAATTCACCGTCCTGATCGAATCTACTTTCAGCACGCCATTCATAGTGGTGTAATCATAAGTTGTCGCCATGGTCAGCTGATTGAGATCAAAATTGTCCGGATAAAGTACGGCGATGACTCCTCGTCTGTTAATCGGAGATAACGTCGTCCATCTCACGGTATGCAGGGTATTGGTCCCCACTGATTTAATCTGCGGTGTCACCTGCAGTGTTGAACTGATATCTCCGGCTGTAGCAGTTAAAGCTGCAGCGAAGCCGAGGAGAAGAACGAATTGAATAATATTTCGATGCAATACCATAACCTGCTCTATCTATTTATTTGAGTATCATAGCGTTCAACGGCGGAGCGGGAGTTTAAACGCTCCACCGCAGCCTGATTTTCTTTGAGCACAATGCTGAATTGTTGATCGTTTGCCAAGACGGCCGGATTCAGCACCATCGCCACTTTGAGTTCGATAACACTTCCCGGCAAAATCACCTTCTCAGCACGCTCTCGGCGCACGATCAATATACTGTCTTGAGGTGTGATGACCAGCATTCCGTCAAGCTGCTCAGAGGTGGCCATCACGGCATTGTTTAAATTAAAACCGTGGGGGAACATGACCTCAAAGTGAGACGTGGGTGACACAGGTGCGTCAAAAACAACTTTAAAAATGTAAGCAGCTGATTGAAGGGGCTCAATGTTGGTGGCAAAAGCCTTTAATGAGGATTCAGCAGCCGTGACGGTGCTCATCATCAACAACAATGCCGCCATTTTGACGGCGCAGCGTTTCAATATTTTTTCTCTCATCTGATTTTTACTCAAAATTACTGATTTCACTTCAAAATGTTCAAACCGATTCAACTGATCGGCAAAACGTTTCAACCGCATAACAGGTGTTTAATCAAGGAACAAACTAACCATCAAAAAGCAATTTATCAAGCCGTTTGTCACAGCGGTTGTTTTATTGCAATTATTATACCATACAAAGCATTTTGATCTGAAATTGAGGAGACCTGCTGGAGGATATAGGAGGGAAAATCGATTTCAATTCAAAACAGCGCGCAAAAGGATGAGCAGCCCTCTACCATCATTCTGCATTAATTTGAGCTTTTTCTTCGCCTTCTCATATTCCGGGTTGATCTGCACTGCATGCTCAAATTCACGGGTGGCACGACTGAAACATTGCCACCCTTTCAGCAAATAGGCAATTCCCAGACTGTGGCGCAGATCAGCATAATCAGGATTTTCATTCACAACGCCGGCCAAGGTGCTGATATAATAATCCAGCGTCCGACAATTATCATCCAATTGACCAAACATAAATTTCAAATAAAACTCGCTGTCAAAAAGCCTGCTGGTGGTTTCTTCTTTTCTCGCCTGCTGGAAACAAGTCAACGCTTCCTCAACATTCAAGGCGAGTTTCATTCTCTCCAAACCAATTTCGAGCAGCTCATGATCCAAATCCGAAGAAAGTCTGCCTGCCTTGCGAAATAATTGTTCAGCCTCCTTCAACCTCTCGATTGGAGGCGGCAATTCAGAATTGACTTTATCATCGATTGTGCTCTCCACAAGGCAGACGGCCAAAGAATAATGAGCATCCCAATATTTTTCATTTAACTGCAACGCTTTTTGAAAGTGCTGTCGCGCCTGAGCGTACTGTTTCAATTGCCAAAGTGATCGGCCCAACAGCAATTGAACATCGGGATATGTCGGACGCTTTTCGGCCATAACTTTCAACAGCGCCATGGCGGCATCATAGTCGCCCTTTTTATAGTATGCCCTTGCCAATTCAAGGTCTATATCAAGCTCAACCCCGTCGATCCTTTTGACGGTCTCAAACTCTTCGACCGCCTCTTCAATAAAGCCTTTTTCCAGGAACAAATGACCAAGATGTTTGATGGAAGGCGGATGTTTTGAGGCGCGCACGCTCTCAGCCATGTGAAACAAAAGCTCAATATCTGCGCGCACAAGATCATGGCACTGACGAACCTTGTGCTCGAGATCGCCTTCATGGTTCGAATCATCAATGCCGAAATCGCGCCTGTTGAGAAACAAGCCCCCTTCAAAAATAGTGACGCTTGCCTGGTGAGCTTCAGGCGAATAGCTGGTCTGCAGGTGCAATTTTCGCTTGGCGACTTCGAGGTCGCTGTTTAATCCGATCTCGGCATTCATGGCTATTCTTCCGTCTTTTTTGCGGGTTCTTTTGTTTCTTTCGATGCTGCAGGCTTTTGCTTGTAATCGGTACTATAAAATCCGGAACCCTTGAAGATGAGACCATTCCCTCCGCTGAGCACTCGGCTGACGCTTTCTGTGCCACAGATCGGACAGATGCGAACCGGCTCAGCGGTGATCCGTTGTAACTGCTCAAAATGGTGCCCGCAGGAATTGCAGCGATACTCATATGTCGGCATGACCAATACTCCTATCGGCGTAAATCAGCCAGACCGTTTTCAATACGATCCAGCGCTTTTTCCAAGTTCTGCATTGATGTGGCAAATGATAGACGAGAGTAATCATCCATTCCAAAGGCAATCCCGGGAACCATCGCCACATTATATTTTTCGATCAAATAACTGCACAGGTCCATCGACGAACATATGCCGCCGGATTTATGATAATACGCAGAAAAATTTGGAAATGCGTAAAATGCGCCTTGCGGCAACTCACAATGAACATCGGGCATGGCATTCAATCTCTGATGCACATAATCACGGCGCTGCTGAAAAGCGTTTTTCATTTCCGCCAAAAAAGCTTTATCCGCACGATATCCTTCTAAAGCGGCTTTTTGTGAAATGGAGGTCGGATTAGAGGTGCTATGACCCTGATAATTTCTCACCGCCGTCGCCACTTCCTGATGTGCCGCTAAAAAGCCAATCCTCCAACCGGTCATGGCGAATGTTTTTGAAACACCATTCACATAAATCACCTGATCTCTGATCTCGGGGAAAACAGTCATGCTGGCGAACGGAAGGTCATCAAACGTTATCTTGTCATAGATCTCGTCCGCAAGGACATAGATACCGCTACGCTTAATAACTTGAGCAATGGCGGCAAGTTCCTCTCGGCTGTAAACAATACCGGATGGATTGCTGGGTGAATTGAGAATGAGCAGCCTCGTTTTTGAGGTAATAGCCTTTTCCAACTGTTGTGCCGTGATTTTCAAGCCGGAGGCATCCCCGGGTGTCATTTCAACGATTTGCGCGCCCGCGAGCTTGATCTGTTCAGGATAACTCACCCAGTAGGGCTTGGGCAAAAGGACTTCATCCTCAGGATCGCAGACAGCCAAAATTCCCTGATAAACAGCATGTTTGGCGCCGCACGTCACGATGATCTGTTCCGTGCTATAATGAACGCCATGTTCATGCTTTATCCAGGCTGAAATAGCTTCTTTTAATTCAAACAGGCCGTCCACCGGCGTGTATTTGGTAAAGCCTTCCTGTATGGCTTTGATGGCAGCTTCTTTTATATGCGGGGGAGTATCAAAGTCCGGTTCTCCGGCGCCTAAACTCACAACATCTTTTCCTTCCCGTTTCATCCGCATCATGACAGAATTGAGCGCAAGTGTTTGGGATTCACAAATTTGAGCCAGTCGCTTTGAAATATGCGGCATCATTCACCTCTTTGGGTCAAAATTAATGAACTAATTTGCTTTAACGCTGCAGATGCAGGCGACATTAACGATGTCTTCTGCTTTGCAGCCTCTTGACAGATCATTGGCCGGCTTTGCAAGTCCCTGCAGTAGAGGGCCTAACGCGGTAGCCCCGGCGACGCGCTCTGTCAATTTATAGGCGATATTGCCGGCATTTAGATCCGGAAAAATGAGAACATTCGCTTTGCCGGCGACCAGGCTGCCCGGCGCTTTTTTATTGGCGACATACGGTACCAGGGCAGCATCCGCCTGCATCTCTCCATCAATGAGCAAATCAGGGCGTCTGTTCTGCGCAATTTGGGTCGCCTTGCGCACTTTATCCACCAGGGCATGCTCGGCACTTCCTTTGGTGGAGAAGGAAAGCAAAGCCACCACTGGTTTTTGCCCGGTTAGTTTTTTATGTGACTCGGCAGAAGCGATGGCAATTTCCGCCAATTGCTGCTCATCAGGATCAGGTACGACGCCGCAATCGCCATAGGTCAATGGGGTTCCATCCTTCAAGACCATCAAGAAGGTGCTTGAAACCACGGAAAATTCTTCCGCAGTCCCGATTATTTGAATCGCGGCGCGGAGTACATTGCTGGTGGTTTCGACACAACCGGCAACGCTCGCATCAGCGCGCCCATCGTGTACCGCCATCGCCGCATAAAAAAGAGGATGCTGCATGACCATTTCCGCCTTGATCAGGTCTACACCTTTATGTTTTCGTTTTTGATAATAGCGTTGAATATACTCCTTGCGTCGGCTGTCCTTCAGCGGATCGATGATTTGAATTCCGGAAATATCCGCCTTGACTTTTTCCGCTGCCGCGAGCGTCTGTCCTTCATCGCCGATCAACACGGGTATAACCAATTTTTTTTCATACAACTGTTCGGCGGCATGCAGCACTCGTTCATCCGTCGATTCCGGGAAGACAATCTGTTTCAGATTCTCACTCGCGCGTTTCTGAATTTCTTCAATGACGTTCATGGTTCCTCATCTTTTCTTTAATTTTTTCCTGAACATATTTCGGCACAAAACATTCGATATTTCCGCCGAATTGAGCCAATTCTTTAACAATACTGGAGTTCAAGTACGAATACTTTTCATGGGGCATTAGAAATACAGTGATCAGTTTTTCATTCAGCTTGCGATTAACCAGCGCCATCTGCAGCTCAAACTCGAAATCGGACACCGCTCGAAGGCCGCGGATCACTGCGTGGGCGCCTCGTTCGACGGCATAATCGACCAACAATCCTTCAATTTGATCAATCTCCAGATGCGGAATATCGCCCACAACATGGCGAATCATATCCATGCGTTCAGCGACTGTAAATAGAGGCCGTTTTTGCGAATTGGTAGCCACGGCAACGATCACACGATCAAAAATCGCCGCGGCACGTTGGATAATATCAACATGACCGTAGGTAATCGGATCAAATGTCCCGGGATAAATGGCTATCTTATTCACTGGTCTTCAGTCCATAAAATGTGATTCGACTGTCACCCATCGCTTTTTTTTTAATGATGGTGAATCCTTCCGATTGAACATCTTCAATCCTTGCAGATGACTCGTAAATCACCAGGCCTTCAGGCTTTAGCCGTTGGCAATCGCGGATCGAATCAAGTATATCGTGAAACGCCCTGTCATCGTATGGCGGATCACAAAAAATGAAATCATAGGCAACATGGGTATCGACAGATCGCAGAAATCGGTCGGCTGACATTTTAATGAGCGGAGCTTGCAGTCCGACCATATCCAGATTCCTTCGAATAATTGCGAGCGCTTGAGCTGATAGATCAACAAAAACCACGCTGTCCGCGCCTCGGCTCTTCGCCTCCAAACCAATGGCCCCGGTTCCTGCGAATAAATCGAGTACTTGAGCGTTCTCTATATCTCCGCCGATGCACGAAAAAATGAACTCGCGCACCCGGTCTGAGGTGGGACGAATGGAGAGATTCGGAGGTGTAAAAAGCCTTCGTCCTTTATACGCGCCGGCAATGATTCTCATAGTGCACAATAAATGAAAGCCCCTCAAATGATGAAACGGAGTACCAAAGTATAATTGGTCTGCGGTCCATTCATCAAAATGATTCTGGAAACTCGGCTGTTGATGTTCGCTGTTGAGAAAGATTCGATAAAAATTCGACCCGCCGTCAAACTGCCTGAAACCTTGACAAACATTTGCTTCGGCGTCTGTTCTGTGAGGCTGATGGACATGACCGTCAATCCTGCGGCTGCAGCCAGTTCACGTAATCTAATTTCGAGCTCGGATGACGAGAGCTGAGTTCCATCCGTCGATGCCGCCGGAGCAGGAAAAGAACCATGGATCAATACACTTGTGCTGTTCACCTTCAGATCAGCGGGAAAGGTGACCGAAGCAGTCAGCATGCCGCGAAGAGTATCCACCATGGACTGCAATAAGGTCTGTGAATCGGCAGATAATTCGGCGGAAAATGATTCATTATCAAGGATCACCGTTCCTAATTGTGATCCGGAATTGAGGGATTTCTCAAGACAGGTAAAAATATGGGCGGTCTTGGCGAGGAGGTCATCCTTTTGCGGGGCAACGACTTGTTCAGCAACCGGAGCTTCCCGGGGTGTTTGTTGTTCGACAATCTCTTCAGTCTTGACTTCCGTTGTCGGGATTTCCGTCACGACGACCTGTTCCTGCGGTGCAGTCGGTTTCGCTTCATGGGTGTTTTTGTAAAAGCCAAAATAGTAGACCGCAGCAGATGCGACGAGGATCGTCAAAATGCCCAACAAGGGAAACCATGGAAAATGTTTGCGCTCCTTGTTTTCCGGAAAGGGCGTCGTGACCATAGAATCCGAGCCGAACTCCTGCAGCGGAGTGGACGGAAACTCCTGTGGTTCCCGTGAACGCTCCTGCTCTCGTTTATCCTTTAGAAGATTCATATGTGCCCTGCATTATTAGAGTACCATACCAAAACAAGCAACAAAACATTCTCCGTGTTCATCAATCAGCTTTTGTGATTCAATATTGAGCTGACGATGAGCATTTTGAAATGGCTCTACCATGGCGACCACAGCTTCCGGATTCTGTTGATTCAATTCAGCAACCAGACTCTTATCGGCATTTTCACCCGCCACAAGAATTCGATTGAGGGGAGAAATGTCCAGGTTTTCCTTGAGATGCTCTAATAGCTTGTTCAATTCAGTCCGCACGGCAGATGCAAGTTCTGGAGTGCTGAGATGCTGATATTTTTTCTCATTGATGACAGAAGGCATTTCACTGGAAAGAGCGTATTTTCCATCATACAGAATGGTGATGCCGATCCCGCTTGCCAGAAACTCGATGAGAGCGGTGATGCCGCGCAATTTATCGGGATAAGCGTAGGCTAGCGTGCGCAACGAGGCGAAAACATCCAGATCGACTGAATCCAATTGGAATCGAGATTTGGCAAAAATATCGCGCAGATATTGGACAATGGCTTTTCTGATTGCGGCAAAAACAACGACATCATTCTTGAGCTTCGGGAAAATGATCTGTTCGAATCCAACATTATATTCATCGCGTGGAGCGATCAATAGCTGCTCCAACTCCCATTCAATATGCTGTCGAATTTCATTTTCGAGCAGGCCTTTATCGACGGCGAAGGTTTTTTTCAACGCCAATTTCCGATCAATACAGATTTTGGCTGTTTTGATCTGCGGATTGAGGTGTTCGCAGGCCTTATCAATCGTATCAGAAATCAGAGGAATGCTTTTGACATCGCCGATCGTCAGAGGATCAAAACTCTTCGGAAGGGCGATCTGAAGAGCATTGGTTAGATTCAATTTTCCGTTCCATCTTTCCACTTCAATTAAACGAATCATTTCGCTTGAGAAGCTTATACCAATTTTGATGGAGTCATTCGTCATCACATTCCCCTTCATTGCTTTTCGGAAAACCTGTCCGTGAACCACTGTTTGTCTCTGTAGCATTCAAGGACAGGTTCCCATTATTCCTGCAGTTAATGAATCGCAACGATTATTTCCAAGAGTTGGCGCCGTTTTCGATCGCGCCGTGATTTTCAACCTTCAAACCGCCCAAAAAGCCCAACTTGAAATCCTTTTTGATTCGTAGGGCATAAGCAGAATCAACCGGACAATAGATGTTCACTGTTTTGGGCAACGTATCATTATTGACTTTAATAATGTAGGGTTTTGAATTGGTTGGACAGGTAAACAGACCTCGCAAGGAAGCCAAAGCCATCGAATCAATTCTGGTCGAATAATTCGGCCAATGACGCAAAGAATCAAGAATAAAGGCCTCCGTGGTATCCAGGTCGACCGCATTGGCAAAACTAAGCATGCTGTCCAAGAGAGCGTTGACGCGAATATTCTTCTCGAGGGTGATCACCGAATCCGGTCCTTGTCCAAATGCCGAGTCCACTTTAATGGTGACTTGATCGGTCACTTTTTTGAACTGATTGATCACTTTTTGACCCAGGATAGAGTCCAAACTGGCGAATCTTTTCAGCAATCTGCCGCTTGGTTCAGAAATTATAAAATCAACGACTTTCTGCAACGTATCGTTATAGCTCAGCTTGGTGTCGAGATATGTAATTTCCGCATAATAAACATGCTGCATATTCTCTCGGCACTTTTTGACATTTGCATCCTCTGCTTTCCATAATTTAGCCGGATAAGTCAGAGTGAAAATAAGAGCTATCGCCAATACTACAGCCAGAATTTCCAGTGCGATAGAACCTTTTGGCCTAAAGTCGGTAGATTTTTGTGTTTTCGACATTTTTCCTCCTACACGAAAACATGCTATTGGACCGTGATGTATTCTTTTATCATTTCAAAGGTTTTTGAACCGATACCTTTCACGCGTTGAAGCTCCTCGATCGAACGAAATGGACCGTTTTGTCGACGATCTTCTACAATCCGCTTTGCCATAACCGGCCCGATCTTGGGCAGGGTTTCAAATTCACTTTCAGACGCTGAATTAATATTTATTCTTTTAATTAAACTCGCTTTCAGATCCTGCAGCGGCTTATCTCCTGTTGCAGCCGCTTCAGCAGATTCGCCGCCTGTCGTGCGGGCACGTTCCTTAAACTCTGCCAGAATCTCTTCTTTTTCTTTCAACCATGCCTGGTCAGGTTCATATCGTTTTTCACGAACATATTTCACCCCCAAGCCCAGAAAAAAGGAAAACAAGAGAACCAGGATAAACCGTTGCTCTTGTTTTGTAAAAATCGACATGACCGTTACAAGATGGCTTCCTTCATGCGTTCAAAAAAACTCTTATCTTCCTTATTGGGGAAGATGCTTTCAAATTGAGATAATTCCTTCAATAATTCTTTTTCTTTGCTTCCCAATTTTGTCGGCGTCCAGACGTGAACTTTGATCAACTGATCACCGATTTTATTTGAATTGATTCGCGGGATTCCCTTTCCTTTCATCCGCAGAATTTTCCCTGATTGCGTGCCCTGCGGAATCGATAGCGCGGCCTTTCCCTGCAACGTCGGGACTTCCACCTCGGTGCCAAGCACAACCTGCGGAAATGCTAAATATAAATGATAGACAATATCATCGCCGTGTCGCTCAAACTCATTATGCTTTTTTTCTTCAATGAAGATAATAATGTCGCCTTCAGGTCCGCCTCTCGGCCCCATATTGCCCTGGTTTCGTACAGTCAAATATTGGCCTTCTGCAACGCCCGCAGGTATTTTAACTTCAATTGTGCTCTCTCCGCGGATACGGCCTTCTCCATGGCATGTAGGACATGGGCGATCGATGATCTGGCCTTCACCGCTGCAACGCTGACAAGTTTGAGACATGGTGAAAAAGCCCTGACGATAAGCCACCTGGCCTTGACCATGACAAGCCGGACAAGTCACCATGGACGTTCCCGGGCTGGCGCCGGCGCCGCTGCAGGTATCGCAGGCGATCTGCTTTTTAATTTTCAGTTTCTTTTCAACACCGGTCGCGATCTCCTCGATCGACAATTCCAGCTTGAGCTGCAGATCCGCGCCGCGTCTCTTGGCTGAACGCCTGCCGCCGGAACCTCCCATGCCAAAGATGTCGGCGAATCCGCCGCCGAATACTTCGCGGAAAATATCAAACGGATCGCCGAAATTTTCAAACCCGCCCCAATTTGACCGGCCCGCGCTTCCCGACTTGCCGAAACGATCGTATTGCGCTCGTTTCTGCGAATCCGAAAGAACTGCGTAGGCTTCGCCGATTTTCTTAAACTGTTCCTCGGCCTCTTTATCGCCCGGATTGCGATCAGGATGATAATCCATCGCGAGCTTGCGGTAGGCCTTTTTGATCTCATTCTGATCAGCGTCGCGTTTGACACCTAAAATGCTATAATATTCGTCATTAGACATAATCTATAGGAATCATTCTCTCAATTTATTGCTCTTATTCCCGATTCACAATCACTTTGGCGTGACGCAGGATCTTTTCTTTCAATTCATAACCCTTTTCATGCTCATCGATGATCATGTTGGGTTGCGCTTTTTCATCATGCATCAGCAGCAACGCATCATGCTTTTCAGGATCAAATAGTTTTCCCTTTGTCTCCATAACCTGCAGACCTTCGTCCTGCATGATCTTGAAGAATTTGCTGCGGATCATAGTGACCGCCTGTAGGAAAGGCGATTGGGCAGCGCCCTCGCTCTCCGCACTGGTTGTTCGATCGAGATCATCCAACACCGGCAGCAGCTTTTTGATCAACTCTGCATTAGCCTGCTCGTACAGCTCGATCTTTTCCTGTTGGACTCGCTTGCGATAATTGTCAAAATCCGCCGCTGTTCTTCGCAGCAGGTCTTTCAACTGCTCACGTTCCTGAATGGCCTGGTCCAACTCTTTTTTATAATTTCTTCGCTTTGTCTTTTGCTGCGTCGACGACGGCTGTTCGGTTCCGTTGCCATCTTTGGTGGTAGGTGAATTTTTCATGCCGGTAAATTTTTATTCTTTTTGGAGACCAAATAATTAAGTGTATCAGACATAAACTGAACCAGAGAAATGATCTTGGCATACTGCATCCGTGTCGGACCGATGACACCCAGGGTGCCGATCGCGCCGTCAATGGAAAAGCTCGTGGTGATCATGCTGCAATTCTGCATCAATTCTTCCGAGTTCTCTTCTCCAATGACGATGCTGATTCCTTCCTGATAGTGCTCAGACATCACTCGAACCAGTATATCACGACGATCAAGGAGCTCCAATATCTTGCCGATTTTTTCGCGGGAATCAAACTCTGGATTAATAATGACATTTTTGGCACCGGAAAAATAGAAATCGCCATCAGGCACCAACTGCAGCAATCCGGTCGTCTTTTCTTTAATGACGCCGATCAGCGTCTTGCTTTTTTCATCGAGGTCTTGAAAGCGTTCATCGAACAAGTCGGTAAGTTGCTCAATCGACAGACCGTGAACTCTTTCGTTGATGACCTGACTCAGTTCAATCAGAAAATCTTTGGAAAAATCCGTATCGATCTCAATGATGACGGTTTTCACCAAGCCTGATCGGACACTCAACAACAGCAGCAGTTTTTGTGAAGCAATGGGAATCAATTCAATTTTCTGCAATCGTCCGCGAATGAATCGAGGGGAAAGGACCACACCCAATTGATTGGATATATTGCTGAGAATTTGCGCGGTTTTGCTGATAATCTGGCTGATATCCTGAGAAAACTGCTCGAACTTTTCGATGATGCTGCGTTGTTCCTCATCTGTCAACTCGGCGCTTTTGCCAAGGCTGTCAACATAAGTGCGGTAACCATGCGTCGTGGGCACTCTCCCCGCCGAGGTATGCGGCTGCCAAATGAGCCCACGGTCTTCAAGGTCAGCCATAACGTTGCGAATCGTTGCCGGACTGATTTTCAGATCGTAATGTTTATAAAGATAACGCGAGCCGACGGGTTCAGCATTGTGTATGAAACCATCCACAATGGCCTGAAAAATCTCCCGCTCTCTGGTTGTCAATTCATTTTTGTTCAATTTGCCTGGGCACAATTCAATTTAAAAAATTATCATAAAATTAATGATTTTTAGCTGCGTTGTCAAGTGAAATTTCCCTCTCTTTTCGTATCATAAGTCTAATAATAACAGTTATAAATATCGCTTAACCGCAAATAAACTTCCCAAAATTCCAAAGAGAACACCTGTCACCAACAGCAACGGAAAAAGGATCTGCGGCAGGGTGATTATTCCAGGCCATTGCCACGAAGCAGCTTTGAATCCCAGCCAAAGAACCAAATCCGCTGCCAGCCCACCGATCAATCCCTGAAGCATTCCTCCGATGATAAATGGACGCCTGATAAAAGAGTGCGTCGCCCCCACCAATTTCATCGAGTCAATGATGTTTTTTCGCGCGATGATGATCAGTCGCAGGGTGTTTGACACCATGAAGAAAGAACCGCAGAACACCAAAACAAAGAGAATGATGCTGATGATATTCAGATTTCGAGAAAATCGCACCAACGCATTCAAAGCGCCATACTGATAAACCACCTCATCAATTCCTTCTTCCGCTCTAAGGCGGTTGATGAAGCGGGTGATTTCGTCGCGATTCTTGACGGCGTTTTTGAGGCTGATGACGAAAGATGCCGGCAGAGGATTCTCATCAAGTAAAGCAAAAATATCCTCACCAAATTCCTTGCGGAATTCAGCCGCGGCCTTTTTCTTTGAGATGTATTCCACGGATTCCACGGGTTCCATCTTTCGCACACGCGCCTGCAGAATTTCAATCTCACTGTCGGTCAATGCATTACTCAAATAGACCTGAATATCATACTGCGCATTCAACACCTCGATGAGCCGATTGGCATTGACATAAAAAATAAAAAAGACGGCCAACAGCAGGAGCAGGAAAAAAACAGTAAATATGGTGATTGCCGCAGATACCCGCGCTTTACTGAATCCTTTAACGGCTTCCTTAACGCTGTATGATAAGCTCATTTGACCTCATTCTCACTTTAGCAACATGAATACTTTACTTCAAATTCAATCATCTCTTTTGTCCATGCGATTCAGGCCCGGGCCTCGACTCTAATCAAAAAAACCACACAAGTGAGCTCAGACTATCGGCATTAGGAAG
>RPQV01000017.1 GCA_003818595.1 Calditrichota bacterium | reverse complement strand
GCAGGGACGTCTGCCCAATTCGGACCAGGATTTTTTTTCCACAGAGCGAGGAACTCACCCTCTTTATTCATTGGTGGTATTGCTTGATCATGGATCTGCAAGTGCTTCAGAAATTGTTGCCGGCGCTGTCCAGGATCTCGATCGTGGCCTGGTCCTGGGCCAAACAAGCTTTGGTAAAGGATTGGTGCAGAATCAACTGCCGCTCAGGGATGGCGGGGCTCTGCGTCTGACCATTGCACGGTATTACACCCCCAGCGGCCGATTGATCCAACGTCCCTACGAAGAAGGGACATTGGTAGATTATTACAATGAGGCATATGATGATTCAGCATCGGTGCACCAGCCTGATTCGACCAAACAATTTTTAACGCTAACCGGACGCAAGGTTTATGGCGGCGGCGGCATCACTCCGGATTCAATTTTGACGCCGGAAAAAATCACCCGCTTTACCAGCCGTCTGATTGCCAAGCGCGTCTTTTTTGAGTTTGGTTCCGAGTGGGCATCGAAACATCGTCAGAAATATGGTGATTTTATAGAGTTTGATAAAAAGTTTGCAGTCGATGAGTCGATGATCAATGAGCTCAAACCGATTCTCAAGAAGCATGATATCGAATTTGTCGCCGAGGCTTTTGATAAAGATCTACAATACATCAAGTTGATGATCAAAGCTGAAATTGCCCGACACTTGTGGGATAGTGAGCACTATTATCGTGTTCGCATTCAAGGAGACAATGAGGTTCAACATGCCGCGCAGCTGATGAGCGAAGCTGAGCGCATTAAAAACCTTCACGCTTGGACGGGCAATGTCCAATAGCGTCATCCGGACTTGCCTATGAAGATGATCCGATAAGCAGAGTCAGATTGATATTCCAATGCTTGTTCTGTCTTCGTCCGAGGCGAAGACAGAACACTCCTGCATAATGGGTAGAATGAAAAACATTTAATTTTAAATTTCTCTTTGTGCTTCTACGGCTTGGCGTGACCTTCAAGATGACGGTTAAATTCCCACTTTATGCTGATCACCTGCCTTGCGAAACCTTTTTCAATGAAATATCAATTGAAAAATTCAATAGAAATGAATAAATTTCGTCTTAAAAATTTTGGGAATATCATTTAACCGACAGACGTTATGTTCCCTTATTTTTATTTGATGTTCTGATTGTAACAAAAACCCAACCGTAGAAGGTGCTTATGGGAATGATTAAAATCAAAAAAGGCCTGAATATCCCCATCAAAGGCGGCGCCAACCATCAATTGGAAACGGCTCCGGCTGTTCAGCACGTCGCGCTGGTCGGCGCAGATTATCTGGGTATGAAGCCGACAATGGAGATCGAGGTTGGCAGTAGAGTAAAAAAGGGACAGCTCCTTTTCAGCGATAAAAAAATGCCTGCGGTGAAATATACCTCTCCGGCAGCAGGCACTGTCGAAGCTATTCATCGCGGCGATAAGAGGGCTTTGATTTCTGTGGTCATTCGTGTTGAGGGCGACGAACAAATCCCCTTTGCCTCTTTCCCCGAGACCAAACTGGACAGTCTGGATCGTGATTCTGTGAGGCAGCTTTTAATTGATTCCGGATTCTGGGTTGCTTTGCGGGCTCGTCCTTTCGGGCATACGGCTAATCCGGAAACAACGCCACACTCAATCTTTATCACCGCAATCGATACTAATCCCCTGGCGCCCTCAATCAAGATTTTGTTGAACTCGCGCAACAAAGATTTTGCCAACGGTCTCTTGGTTCTCTCCAAGTTGACGGCCGGTAAAATTTATGTCTGCCATGGCGCTGATAGTTCTTTGCCCATAGTGAGCGCTGCCAATATTGAATTTGTTGAATTCAGCGGACCGCATCCCGCCGGATTGCCCGGCACCCACATCCATTTTCTCGATCCCGTCGATCGGCACAAGACTGTTTGGCATATTGGTCTGCAGGACGTTTTAGCAATCGGCAAGCTGTTTACAACCGGCCTGATCGATACGGAGCGCATTATTGCTCTGGCTGGACCGGCGGTTAATCATCCGCGCCATTTGAAAACTCGTTTAGGTGCCTCTTTACTTGAATTAACCTCCGGACAAATTGCACCCGGGGATAACCGTATTGTCTCCGGCTCGGTGTTGTCAGGCTTGGCCGCTTTTCCGGAGAATGGCTTTCTGGGACGATATCATGAGCAGGTTTCGGTCATTGCAGAAGGTGGTGATCGACACTTTTTGGGTTGGTTGAGCCCAGGATTTAACCTCTTTTCTGTAAAAAATATTGTCGCCTCCAAATTATTCCCCCATAAACAATTCAGCTTTACCACCGCGACCAATGGTGGTCCGCGTGCAATCATCCCGATCGGCAGTTATGAGGCGATAATGCCTTTGGATGTTCTCCCGACGCCATTATTGAAATCTCTGGCCATCACCGATGTCGAGGAAGCTGAAAAGCTGGGGTGTTTGGAACTGGTCGAAGAGGATTTGTCGCTGTGCACCTTTGTTTGCCCCTCGAAAATCGATCACGGGAAAAACCTGCGAAACACGCTAACCTCTATTGAAAAGGAAGGATAGTGAAAGGTTTAAGAAGTTTTTTAGATAAACAGGAAAAGCTTTTCAAAGAAGGAAAGCTCAAGGCCTTATTCCCATTATGGGAAGCCATCGACACTTTTATCTACTCCACCGGGTCGACCACCAAATCGGGAACGCATATTCGTGATGCTCTGGATTTAAAACGTATGATGATGATGGTGGTGTACGCCTTGGTACCGACGGTGCTGATGGCGCTTTACAATACAGGTCTGCAGGCCAACTTGGCCATTGCAGCCGGAGCGGAATCCACTTCGTGGCAGGCTCACGTGATTCGTGCGTTAAACATCGGTTTTGATCCCGCCAATATTTGGGCTTGTGCGGCACACGGTGCGCTTTACTTTCTTCCGGTTTATATCATCACCTTGGCGGTTGGTGGTTTTTGGGAAGTGCTGTTTGCAGTCGTGCGCAAGCACGAAATTGCCGAAGGCTTCCTGGTAACCAGTCTGCTCTTCCCTTTGATTCTTCCTCCTACAATTCCCTACTGGCAGGTGGCCGTCGGCATCTCTTTTGGTGTGGTGATCGGCAAAGAAGTTTTCGGCGGAGTCGGTATGAATATTCTCAATCCAGCACTGACTGCCAGAGCGTTCCTCTTTTTTGCCTATCCGGCTCAAATTTCCGGCGATAAAGTATGGGTGGCGATTGATGCTTTGAGTCAGCCGACGGCATTGGCACAATTGAAAGACCCCCTGATACCGGAAACCTATACCTGGCTGCAATCCTTTTTCGGATTCATTCCGGGATCCATGGGCGAAACGTCGACTTTGGCTTGTTTGATCGGCGCATTCATACTCATTGTTGCCAAAGTCGGTTCCTGGCGTATTATGCTGAGCACGCTGGCCGGCATGGTGGGAATGTCTGCTTTTTTTAATGCGATAGGCAGTGCCGGCAATCCAATGTTTCAAGTGACGCCCATGTGGCATTTGGTTTTGGGCGGATTTGCTTTCGGTACGGTGTATATGGCGACAGATCCCGTCACTGCCACCGTGACCGAAACCGGCAAATGGATTTATGGCCTAATGATCGGCGTGCTGGTGGTGCTGGTGCGCGTTGTCAATCCGGCATTTCCCGAGGGAATGATGCTTTCTATCTTGTTTGTGAATCTTTTTGCTCCCCTGATCGATCGAATTGTCATCAATGCAAATATAAAAAGGAGACTGGCCCGAAATGTCGTCAAATGAATCAACAAAGAAAGTACTTTTTGTGGCATTAGGAGTATGCCTCGTCTGTTCGATTCTGGTGTCTGCGGCAACGGTGTCCCTGCGTTCCCGTCAGGAACGAAACAAAGAACTCGACAAGGTGAAAAATATTCTAGCCGCCGGTGAACTCCTTGATGAACAACAGGATGTTGTCAAGATTTTCCATGAAAAGATCAAAATGGTGGTGGTTGATCTTTCAAATGGTCAAATACTCCAGCAGGAAAATTTCCCCAAGGGATTGGATGCCGAAAATTTCAATATTAAGGAAGTGGCAGACAATTCCCAATTAGGCATGGACATTCCCGATGAGCACGATCTGGCTCGGATCAACCGCATGCCGCGATATATGGCGGTGTATGAAGTAATGGAATTCGGCAGCATCGAAAAGGTCATCCTTCCGATCTACGGCAAGGGTTTATGGTCTACTCTGTACGGCTTTTTGGCATTGGGTAAAGACCTCAACACCGTTGAAGGAATTACTTTTTACGAACATGGGGAGACACCCGGGCTGGGCGGAGAGGTGGATAATCCCAATTGGAAAGCATTATGGAAGGGGAAAATGGCGTTTGATGATGCGGGGAACGTCGCCCTTACAGTCATCAAAGGCAAAGTTGACCCCAGCGAGGAAAAAGCCCGACATCAAATCGACGGACTCTCCGGCTCCACGCTCACGACTCGGGGACTGGATGCCATGGTGAAATTCTGGCTCGGGGACCAGGGATATGGCGCCTTTTTAAAACAATTGAAAAAGGACAACACGCATGAGCAAGGCTAAGAAAATATTATTTGACCCGGTCTTTAACAATAACCCGATTGCCTTACAAATACTGGGGATTTGTTCAGCATTGGCGGTCACCTCGAAATTAGAGACCGCTTTTGTGATGGCGCTTTCGGTGACGCTGGTGACGGCGTTTTCCAATTTTGCCGTCAGTCTGGTGCGCAACTATACCGCCAGCAGCATTCGCATTCTGGTGGAGATGACCATTATCGCGTCTCTGGTCATCATCGCCGATCAAGTCATCAAGGCTTTCGCCTTTGATGTCAGTAAACAACTTTCAGTATATGTCGGCCTGATCATCACCAACTGTATCGTGATGGGTCGCGCGGAGGCGTTTGCGCTCAAAAATCCACCCGGCGCCAGCTTTCTCGACGGCATCGGCAACGGTCTCGGATACAGCTTTGTGCTCATTAGTGTGGGTTTTGTGCGCGAATTAGTTGGTTCGGGCAGGCTGTTCGGCCATCAAATTCTGCCGCTCAATACAGCAGGCGGCTGGTATATCCCCAATGGCCTCTTCCTCCTCTCCCCGAGCGCTTTTTTCCTCATCGGCATGCTCATTTGGATCATCCGCACCCGTAAACCCGAACAAGTTGAAGAGGATTAGTTATGTTTGAATATTATCTCAGTTTGTTCATCAAATCGATTTTCATCGAGAATATGGCTTTGTCCTTCTTCCTGGGGATGTGCTCGTTCATCGCCATCTCAAAAAAGCTTGAAGCTTCGGTAGGATTGGGGATCGCTGTGATTTTTGTGCAGGCAGTGACGGTGCCGGTGAACAATCTCATTTATGCGAATGTTTTGAAAAAAGGCGCCCTGGCCTGGGCTGGACTACCCGATGTTGACCTCACTTTTTTGGGTCTCATCACCTATATCGGCGTCATTGCAGCCATTGTTCAGATTCTGGAAATGCTGCTGGATCGATTTGTGCCGAAATTGTATAACACCCTGGGCATCTTTTTGCCGCTGATCACCGTCAATTGTATTGTCCTCGCCGGTTCGTTGTTCATGGTTGAACGAGATTATAATTTTACTGAAAGTTTGGTTTTCGGCGCAGGTTCCGGAACAGGTTTCGCCTTGGCGATTATCGCTCTGGCAGGAATTCGGGAAAAGATGCGCTACAGCAATGTACCCAAAGGTCTCCGCGGTTTAGGTATCACCTTCATTACGGTTGGGTTGATGGCGATCGCATTTATGTTGTTCTCGGGAATTCAATTATAGAGGAATGGCATGTCAGGAATAGGACTGATTATTCTGGGCGTAGTCATGTTTACGCTCATTGTTTTAGCGCTGGTCGTCATCATTCTTTTCGCCCGATCAAAACTGGTTCAAAGCGGTCATGCAAAAATCGTCATCAATGACGATCCGAACCATACCTATACCGTGCCTCTGGGCGGCAAATTGCTGAGTGTGCTTTCCGATCAAGGTGTTTTTCTTCCATCGGCCTGCGGCGGCGGCGGCACCTGCGGCGAATGCAAGTGCATCATCACCGCCGGCGGCGGTGATGTGCTGATGACGGAAAAGAGTAAACTGAACCGTCGTCAGATTCGCGAGGGATACCGCTTGTCGTGCCAGTTGCCGGTCAAAGGTGATTTGAAACTTCAGGTGCCGGCAGAGGTATTTGAAATTAAAAAGTGGACCTGTCGCGTGAAATCCAATCACAATGTCGCCACCTTTATCAAGGAATTGATCCTTGAGTTGCCTGAGGGAGAACATGTCGACTTTCGCGCCGGGGGATATATCCAGATAGAAGCGAATCCACATCATATAAAATATACTGATTTTGATATTGCCGCTGAATACCGTGCTGATTGGGATAAATACGATCTGTGGAAATTGGAATCAAAGGTTGATGAGCCCGTCGTGCGCGCCTATTCCATGGCCAACTACCCTGAAGAGTATGGGAAAATCATGCTCAATGTGCGCATTGCCACACCGCCGGCGGGAAAACCGAACGTTCCAACCGGTCAGATGTCTTCCTTTATCTTTAATCTCAAACCGGGCGGTCAAGTGGTGATTTCCGGCCCTTATGGTGAATTCTTTGCCCGAGACACCCAAAATGAAATGGTTTTTATCGGCGGCGGCGCCGGGATGGCGCCGATGCGTTCTCATATTTTTGATCAGTTGAAAAGAATTCACACCAAACGCAAAATATCTTTTTGGTACGGTGCGCGCAGTCTGCGTGAAAGTTTCTATAACGATGAGTTCGATGCCCTGCAGCAGAAAAATCCCAATTTTACCTGGCATTTGGCACTCTCCGAACCGTTGCCTGAAGATAAATGGAATGGTCATGTCGGTTTTATTCATCAGGTGTTGTTTGATAATTATCTCAAGCAGCACCGCGCTCCCGAAGATTGTGAGTATTATATCTGCGGTCCGCCGATGATGAACGATGCAGTGATCAATATGCTGGGCAATCTTGGGGTGGAACCGGAAAATATCCTTTTTGATGATTTTGGAATTTAATGTGGAACGCAATTTGCATATATTGAATTATCTGTGCTCAGATGTGTTTTTTTGAAGGTATGAAAGGAAAGTTTGAATTTAAATATAAAACCTTTGAAGAGGTGGAGGTTTTTTAATTGATGACAAGTAATGAACGATTTTTGTTTGTTCAGCGTCGTCGAATTGAACACGATAAATGGTGCGAAGGTATTCGAATTGAGCGGGATCCTGGAACCGAATATGTTATGAATTGGATCCAAAACTACGCCTGCAACTTTCGCCTTGCTTGGAATAATTCTCTGTGCTGTCAGTGCAGCCATTATCGCGAATGCGGCCTGAATGTGCTCAAGGAATGCAACAGACACGAGACTAGGTCTATTATTATTTAGTAATCGAAATTTTTACACCCCGTTGGTTGTTCTTCATTTCCTATCTCAATCTGCGGGGTTTTGCTGTTATCAGCATCTAAATCTCCCCGCAGATCAAATGAACATTATTGCGAGGAGCTTGAATGATGAAAACGGCTGATGATATTCTCAATGAAAAAGGTTCGGCAGTCTATTCGGTTTCGATCGAAGCGACGATTGCCGATGCCATCAAGCTGATGGTCGACAAACGAATCGGCGCCGTCCTGGTCGAACAGGATGGAAAGATGGTGGGAATCTGGACTGAACGCGATTTGCTGCGCAGTTCGCTCTCAGGGAATTTTGATCCCCAGACCGCACGTATTGCTGATCATATGACCTTAAATCTGATAACCGTTCCCCATACCGAAAGCATGTATCGTCTAATGGATAAATTCCTCGGTCTCAGATTGCGTCACTTGCCGGTTGAAAAAGAAGGGAAAATCATTGGTCTGCTTTCGAGCGGCGATGTCATAAAAACGGCTTTGGTGGAAAAGACACGTGAATTTGATGAACTGAATAAAATGGTTAGTTGGGAATACTATGAAAATTGGCGCTGGAAAAAATAAAATGTCACCTCGAATGATTCTTTCTTTTTTCGCAGGCTTGATTTTAAGTTGTTCCCATTCGCCCTCCCAATTCGAACAATATGTCTTTCGTGGCGCCACCATGGGGACAACTTTTAATATTAAAATTGTTGAAAAGAAAAGTAATTCCTTCGATTATCAAAAGACCTCTGACGAGATCGAGAAGGTCCTGGACGACGTCAATCGTAAAATGTCAACCTATATTCCCGATTCCGAGCTGTCCCGCTTTAATCAGGCGCCGGCCGGTGAGTGGTTTCCGGTTTCAGCGGAACTCTGCCTTCTGTTTAAAGTTTCGCAACAGGTCAGTCAAAAGAGCGGCGGCGCATTTGACATTACCGTCGGACCGCTGGTGAACCTATGGGGATTCGGACCTGAAAAACGGGCGAACGAGATGCCTGCTGCGGAGGAAATTAATGAACGCAAGGCTCACGTGGGTTATGCTCATATTCTTATTCGCCACGATCCGCCTGCATTGAAAAAAGAGCTGGACAGTATGTATTGCGATTTGTCCGCGATTGCCAAGGGGTGGGGTGTCGATCAGGTGGCGGATAAGATCGAGGCTGATGGGCATGAAAACTATTTGGTAGAGATCGGCGGCGAAATTCGCGCCCGCGGGCTGAATTTGAACGGCAACCCCTGGCGGGTCGGTGTTTCATCACCCGATGCACAATTCGCTATTCAAAAGGTCATTGAGGTGCAGGATGTCGGCGTCGCCACCTCGGGAGATTACCGCAACTACTTTGAAAAAGACGGCGTTCGCTATTCTCACACGATCGATCCCTCCACCTCACGGCCCATCACCCATAATCTGGCCTCGATCACCGTCATTCATCCGTCCTGCATGTGGGCAGACGCTTATGCCACAGCCATCGACGTGCTCGGCCCCACGAAGGGTATGGAGTTGGCGGAAAAAGAGAATCTGCCGATTTTTATGGTCGTCAAAGAGGCGCAGGGTTTCTCAGAAATAGCCAACGCTTCATTTAAATCTTTAATACAAGACTGAGAGTTCGTCCTATGTTGAAATTTGGTGTTGTCTTTTTGTTGTTCTCGACATTTTTTATTGTCTTTTTATTGTTGCTTCGTTTCAGCAAATATAAGCAGCGGCCTGAGAGCAGCTGTTGCGGTGGGGGACACTGCAGTACGGATAAAAACGCCGTTGCTTCCCATCATCATACGGATAACTCCTCCTGTTGCAAAGAATCATGAAAAATGGCGCCGCATAACATTCTATTTTTGATCGCGAGGTCATTTTGATTTCCGCCCTCATCTTTGATTTTGACGGTACCATAGCTGACACTTACTCGATCATATTTTCTTGTTTCAAGCAGATTTTTCGTGAATTCAAAGGTCAAGAAGTTACTGAACAGTCTATTTTTTCCATGTTCGGGCCGGCTGAGCCTGAGCTCATTACCATATCTTTTCCGGAATATACCGACGTCTCCCCTATTATCGATCGCTATTATGAACTTTACGACCAAAAACACGATCTGATGGTTCCTCAGCAGCCGGAGATCAGCGAGATGTTGACAGAATTCAAAATAGAGGGTCTAAGACTTGGCCTTGTCACCGGAAAGAGTCGGCGCAGTTTGAATATTTCTTTACGACATCTGTTTCCTGAAAATCTGTTTGATTTTTCTATAGCCGGAGACGAGATCCTTCGGCCGAAACCCCATCCCGAGGGTCTGCAAAAGACGCTGCAGGGGCTCGACTGCTCGCCGGGCGAGGCGCTGTTCATCGGTGATACTGACGCCGATTTTCTGGCGGGCAAAGCACTTGCCATGCGCACAATCGGCGTGAGATGGTTTTTATCCAACGGCGAGTTTCCTTGGCGGGAAATACCTGATTACACCTTTACGGACCTGCCCGCGTTCAAGGATGCCCTTTATGCGCTCACCAAACTCTCACTCCGCGCCAATTCGAAGCGCTGACAGGCTCTTTCTTTACCAATTCTTCCCATTAACCATTCGATATTTGTAAATATGATAATTTTTTATCATATTTATTAATGCGTTCCGATGAGACAGTTTTGGCTGTCTCTTTCGCCTGAATGACCATGATGGAGATCCGTTGCGCAAACCGATTCATTTTATGGCTGTTTTATCCCTCGCCGTCGTTTTAGACGCGCAGCCCGCAGAACAACCGTTTAGGAGCGACGGCGCTTTCACTTCCGCCATCGGTCATGATGTCGCTTTTTCTGCGTTGACCTTTATCCATGATATCCAGGGCAGCGGCGCCTCAAGCCCTTTAGTCGGGAATGCTGACGTAACCGTCGAAGGGATTGTTGTCGGCGATTTCCAATGCCATCAACAACTCAATGGATTCTTCCTGCAGGAAGAGTGGGACCAAGTTGATGATTCGCGCAGGACTTCTGAAGGCATGTTTGTTTATGATGCCGGTTTCGGCGTGGATGTCCGAGTGGGTGATCTCGTTCGCGTAACAGGATCCATTGCTGAATATTATTCAAAAACAGAAATTACCGATGTCACTGCAGTCATTAATTTCGGGCTGACTATGTCGTTGGCGGCGACGTCCGTCACGCTGCCCCTGCCCAATGATGCAGATTGGGAATGGTACGAGGGAATGTTGGTGACATTTCCTCAACCACTGACTGTTACCGATATTTACAATTGGATTCAATATGGCGAAGTAGAATTGTCGGTCAACGGCAGATTGATGACACCGACCCAAATTGTCCATCCGGGAAGTCAGGCGCAGGAAAGGCAGGCTTTGAATGATCGGTGCCGCATCCAGCTCGATGATGGCAGCACAATGCCTTTTCCCCAGCCGATTCCTTACATTCTGCCGGAAAACTCACTGCGTGTGGGATCTAGTACGACCTCGTTGACCGGTGTGATTGATTATAACTTTGGCGCTTATGAACTGAATCCGACAACTGCAGTCGTTTTGATGGATGACAACTCTCGTCTTGATTCACCGGCTAAAGTCTTGGGATCGCTCCAAGTCGCGAGCTTTAATGTGTTGAATTATTTTAATGGCGATGGAATGGGCGGCGGTTTTACCGCTTCCCGCGGTGCGGCTACCTTGGCTGAATTCCAGCGCCAACGCACAAAATTGGTCAGCGCCATCGTTGCCTTGAAGGCGCATATTGTAAGTGTGATCGAAATTGAAAACGACGGGTTTGATTTTAACAGCGCCATTCAGGATTTGACGGCTGCATTGAATGCGGCAACAACACCCGGCACATTTGCCTTTATTGATCCGGGATTATCTCGAATCGGCAGCGACGAGATCACCTGTGGTATTCTTTACCGGCCGGATTCGGTGACGCCCCACGGCAGAACTGCAATTCTTGATCATTCCATCGATCCGAATTTCACCTCCCTCAATCGGCCCTCGATAGCGCAAACCTTTCGCACTACGACTGGACAGTTGTTCACTTTGGCAGTCAATCATTTCAAGTCCAAAAGCAGCGCCTGCGATGATGATCCGGACATTGGTGATGGTCAGGGCAACTGCAATCAAATCCGCAGGGCCGCTGCCCAGGCATTGGTAGATTGGCTGGCGACGGATCCTACAAACAGCGACGACCCAGATTTTCTTATCATCGGCGACCTGAATGCGTATGCTATGGAGGATCCCATCACCGTCATTCGCAATGCAGGTTATCTCGATCAAGTCGCGCGTTATGTCGGTGAAGAAGCATATAGTTATGTATTTAAATCTCAATCCGGCTATTTGGACCATGCACTGGCATCAGCTGCTTTGAGCCGCCAAATCACCGGAACGACCGTTTGGCATATTAATGCTGATGAAGCCCGCCAATTTGATTATCACAGCAGTAATCCTGCGGGTTTATTCGTTCCCAATTATTGGCGTTCATCTGATCATGATCCGATTATTATCGGTCTGGAACTCAAAGCCCCATTTACGGTGCAACTGGCCGCCTTTACGGCAGAATTTCGTGATCGTCAAGTGTATTTAAATTGGCGAACCGCCAGTGAACTGAATGTCGCCGGATTTAATCTTTATCGCGCTCAAAATGCTGCCGAGGACGAATTTAGACAGATCAACAGTGTCCTGTTGCCGGCAAAAGGGGACAGCCTGCAGGGAGCGGAATATCACTATGAAGATAGTGCCGGCAATCCCGAGGATTATTATCGTCTCCAAGCCGTTGCCTTGGATGGCAGCGTGCAATCATTCCCAATCATCGGTGTGACCATCGATACCGATCTGTCGATCCCCTCTCTGCCGATCGAGTTGATGTTGTACGATAATTTTCCCAATCCTTTTAATCTGCAAACGTTAATCCGTTATGATCTCCCTATTCCAGGTGAGATCAGTCTGTTGGTTTACGATCTTCAGGGAAAGCCGGTTCGCATTTTGAAAAACGGGTATCATCCCGCGGGATCATTCCATGTCGTGTGGGACAGTTGCGATGAGTTTGGAGCCCTTTTGCCGAGCGGATTATATCTCTGCCGCCTGCGCTACGGCAGCGAACAACGAACTCGCGCGATGGTGCTCCTCAAATAAGGCTCCACGATCATTCACGCTGAATTACTTTTCGTATAAACTTGTTGAACCTCGGTTTTTTTTACCGTATTTTCAACAATTCACCATGAAATTGGCGAAAAAGACAGACGTCTCTCTTTGATCATAAAGGCAGACTCATCTCTTTGATAAGGAGGAATTATGCACTATCGTCACACTCAAATCGGTACGGTCATCATCATCGCCGTTCTTGCGGCAATGATCTTTATCTTCATTCCCTCTTATACGACCGGAAATTGGCATCCCGCTCAGCTGGGAGTCCTGGCGATCCTGGCTGTTGTCACATTCCTTTTTTATTCGCTCACCGTCGAGATCAAAAACAGTACCTTCACCTGCTGGTTTGGTCCCGGACTCATCCGCAAAAGCATTCCGTTGGCGGATATTCAGCAGGCACAGGCTGTGCGCAATTTCTGGCTCGCGGGATGGGGAATCCGCTTCATGGCGGGCGGCTATTGGCTGTGGAACGTTTCCGGACTGCAGGCTGTCGAACTGGTGCTGAAAAACGGCAAACGCTTTCGCGTCGGCACTGATGAGCCGGAAAAGCTGGTACAGGCCCTGAGAGCTTTTCACATAGGGTGAATTCATGAAAAACATGTTACTCCTTTTACTGGTATTTCTGTCGTTGACATATGGGGCTCCCGCTGCCTGGCAAAAGAATATAGTCATTCACAATAGCGAATTTGAAAAATTCAGAGTAATCGTCCAAAATAACGATACCCTCTCGATCATCGGGTGTCTGAAAAGCGATAAGGTGATTGATGAATCAATCAATCCGAGGCGTTGTCTATCGCAAAAAGAGTCGATTGATGTTCGATGAAACGGGAAATGTTGTCAAATAATACTGTGATCTGGATTCATATTGATTAAGGATATCCTGTGTTCTCTAAAGCCATCGTTCGCAAACCGGGGAAAAGCATGGTCAAGGGATTGACCACGGCTCATTTGGGTCCGCCTGACTATGACTTGGCCCTCGAACAACACGCCGCTTACGTTCATCTTTTGCAGTCTTGCGGATTGGACGTTTTGGTATTGGAAGCCGATGAACGATTTCCCGATTCAACCTTTGTTGAAGATACCGCATTATTGACGCCCAATGGCGCCATCATCACCAATCCGGGCGCTCCTTCACGCCGAGGTGAAATCGACGCCATGATTCCTGTTGTGCGCCGTTTCTACGATCAGGTTGATCAGATTGTCGATCCGGGGAGTGTCGATGCGGGTGATATTCTCCAGGTCGACAGCCACTACTACATCGGCTTGTCCAGCCGTACTAATGAAAGCGGCGCGAAACAAATGATCGACATTTTGAACCGCTACGGATTGAGCGGATCGACGGTCAAGCTGACAGATGTCCTGCATCTTAAAACCGCTGTGGCTTATTTACAGTACAATCATCTTGTCGTCTGCGGAGAGATTGTCAAGCGACCGGATTGGAATCACCTGGAAAAAATCGAAATCCCGGTGCAGGAGAGTTATGCCGCCAACTGCATCTGGGTCAATGATCGGGTGATCATCGCTTCCGGTCATCCGATCACCCGACAAAAAATTTCCGCTGCCGGATATTCTGTCATTGAAGCTGAGATGTCCGAGTTTCAAAAGCTGGACGGCGGATTGAGCTGTCTGTCACTGAGATTTTAGGCGAGAGATGAATGGACCGCGCTGCACTTTATGATTATGCGGACGGCAGCCGATTTATCGGCAAATCTGTGCGGGAGATTTTTACCGCAATCGCCGAGGAGAATGTCTGGCAGGAACAAGAAACCCTCTCCGGCATCGGCTCATCGTTGGCCCAGACCGCTGAAATTCGTCGTCGTCTCCCCGAACTGCTTCAGCGAGCGCAGATCAGGACGATTTTTGACGTTCCCTGCGGCGACTTTAACTGGTTCGGGGAAATGGACTTGTCAGACATTCACTATTGGGGCGGAGACATCGTCGAAACGCTGATCCGCAATAATCAGCAGAGATATCAAGCGGAGAACGTCAAGTTTATCCATTTTAATCTGCTGGAAGATCAATTTCAGGTTGTCGACCTGATCTTTTGCCGCGACTGTTTGGTTCATTTTTCTTTTAACGACATTCATCGCGCTGTGACCCAAATGATCAACAGCGACTCAATTTGGCTGATGACGACGACATTTCCGCAAGAGGAGCGCAATCAGGATATCCCGACCGGCGGCTGGCGACCGATCAATCTGCAGAAACCGCCGTTCAACTTTCCCGCGCCGGATGTTCTCCTCAATGAAAACTGCACCGAGATGAACGGCGTTTTTAACGACAAGTCCCTCGGATTGTGGCGGATATCCGGCCTCGACTGCGCTCGGCCACCGAGTGTGGCCGAGCGCAATCGAGGCCAATTTTAACAAATCCATCTCCCAGGAGAATAATATGAAATTAACGCCCCTCGTCGTGATCTGCTTCTTCGCTACTGCCGTTGCCCACTCCCCAATCCGGTTGTTGCCGGCAAATCCGCATTATTTTGAATTTCGCGGCAAACCCACAGCACTTATCACCTCCGGCGAGCACTATGGCGCAGTGCTCAATCTTGATTTTGACGGTCGGCGCTATCTGCAAACCCTGGCTGCGGCGGGACTCAATCTCACCCGCCTGTTCAGCGGATCCTATGTCGAAAAACAGGGCGCTTTCGGCATTGAGAAAAATGTCCTCGCGCCTGATGAAAACCGCTTCCTGCCGCCCTGGGCGCGTAGCCAGTCGCCGGGCTATGCGGGCAGCGGCAACAAGTTCAATCTCGATGCATTTAATCCCGAATACTTTGCCCGCCTGCGGAATTTTGTCAAAACTGCTGACCAATTGGATATAGTGGTGGAGGTGGTTCTGTTTTCTTCTATTTATACCGAAGAAAACTGGCGCTTTATGCCGTTCCATCCGCAGAACAATGTCAATCATATTGAGATTGACGATCGCCTGCTGGTGCACACCCTCGATAACGGTCGCCTGCTGTCGTTTCAGGAAAAAATGGTGCGCAAAATCGTCCGCGAATTGAACGAGTTTGATAATGTTTATTTCGAAATCCAGAACGAACCTTGGAGCGATCATGCGGATTCTGCCGGTGTGCTCCTCGATCACCTTGCCGATGATGATCTCAATAAAATAAACGTCTCCTGGCAGAATCAACTCGATCTCGCGGATGCGGCGTCACTGCGATGGCAGCAAAGAATCGCCGACATCATCGTCGATGAGGAGAAAGGACTGCCGAAGAAACACCTGATCGCTCAGAATTATGTCAATTTTCTCTATCCGCTGGCCAAGGTTTCGTCTGCAGTCTCGATACTCAATTTTCACTATGCCTTGCCTGCGGCAGTCTCATTAAATGATTATTTCCATCGGCCGATCTCCTTTGACGAATCGGGATTCGCCGGTCCCGGGGACGATGTCTATCGACGTCAGGCGTGGCGCTTTCTCCTTGCCGGCGGTGCGGTATTCAACGGACTCGATTATTCATTTTATCCCGGCTGCGAGGACGGCAGCGGAGTCATCAGTGGGCCCGGCGGCGGAAGTCCGACATTACGTTCGCAATTGGCGGCGCTGCTCCGCTTTATCAACAGCTTCGATCTCAGCCGGTTACATCCCGATCATACGACGCTGCTCCACACTCCGGAACTCTTTCCCCATCTGCTGTCAATTCCAGGCGATGAATACGCCGGATATTTTCAGGGTCGCTGGCCGAGCCGCATCACCTGGCGTCTGCCGCAGGGGTCTTACGAGCTCAAATGGCTCAACGCTAAAAACGGGGATGTCGTACAGATGCAGCACCTTTCTTCCGATGGCGGGATCTCTGAGGTTGAGACGCCCCCGTTTGAAGAGGAGATCGCTCTCGATATGCGACGAAAATAAATTTATGTGGAACGACGAATCAATTCGGCACAGAACTCGGTGATTTGTTTTGTTTCATAATCAACTGGTTTTTCACCCCCGGTGAATTTCTCGTCAGCTCTGTTATCCTTTGAAAGGTGCAATATATTGACCATGACCACAAACCACTCTTTTTATCGCCTCCAAGGCGTCGTGCAGCATTATGCCTGGGGAGGATTAAAGTTTATTCCGCAACTGCTCGGATTCGCTAATCCTGAGCGCCGTCCCTTTGCCGAGTATTGGTTGGGAGCTCATCCTCATGCGCCATCGTTGGCAATGGTTGATGGTCAAAATGTGGCGCTGAATGCACTCATCCATGCTGATCCAAACTATTTTCTCGGCGAACGAGTGTGGCAGCAGTTCAGTAGACTGCCGTTTTTGCTCAAGGTGCTTGACGCGCGCGACATGCTGTCAATTCAGGTTCATCCCTCAAAAACCCAGGCCGAAGCCGGCTTTGCGCGCGAGAATCGTGCAGGTATTCTTCCTGATGCCGCTGATCGAACCTACAAAGATGACAATCACAAGCCCGAAGTACACGTGGCCTTGACCGATTTCTGGATGTTGCACGGATTTCGGCCGCTCTCTGAGATCAAAGCCCTCTTGGATTCGCATCCTGAATGGGCGCCGCTGCGGGCATGGAGCAACGACGGTATCGAGTCGCTCTATCGCCGAGTGATGACCCTGCCGCCGGAGCAGGTGGACATGATCCTGCAGCCGCTGCTCGATCGGCTGCGACGGGAATCCCATCTGGATAAAGATTCGCCTCACTACTGGGCGCTGCGGGCAGCGGATGCTTTTCCTCGAAGCGATGGACACATCGATCGCGGCATTTTTTCGATCTATCTGCTGAATCTCATCCATCTGCACTCGGGACAAGGCACATTTCAAGATGCCGGTGTGCCGCACGCCTATCTTGAAGGGGTAAACGTGGAGCTGATGGCCAACTCGGACAATGTCTTACGCGGCGGCCTGACTCCGAAAGTCATCAATGTTGACGAGTTATTGAAAACGGTTCGTTATCAGGGCGAAGAACCGCAGATATTGACCGGAATCTCCGCGAGCGATTATGAGCGCATCTACCCTACTGTCGCCCGCGACTTTGAATTGAGCGTCATCGATCTGCCGGAAGGCAAGACCATGACCCTGACGACAGCCGGTTCACCCTCAATTTTGCTGCTGCTGGATGGCAGGGTCCAATTGTCGCACGCCGTCGAATCAATCATCATTTCCAGAGGGCATGCCGTTTTTATCGTCGCCGACCGCGACATCACCATTCACGCCCAACAACAAACAATCATTTTCCGCGCCCATGTCCCGATCCCGTAGGGCGCAACCCTCGTGGTTGCCCTCTTGCGGTTGCCCCCCAATATGATTGCGCCCAAAATATAATTAACCCACATGGTGGCAGTAAGGGCAACCACGAGGGTTGCGCCCTACGGAATTTGATGGGGATTTTGGCGGTCGTTGGACCATTTCGATGGATTGTTGATAATATATGTGCGGATACGATTTAAATCGATGTCAT
>RPQV01000016.1 GCA_003818595.1 Calditrichota bacterium | reverse complement strand
CAAAGGCAACACTCATCAGGTCATAGCGGACGGACTTGAAATCAAGACCATTCTCGCTGACAAAGCGTTCAAACGGAGGGCAACTGCAGAAATAGAGCGTGCGGCCATCCGGACTCCAACAGGGAAACGTTTCCATCGCCTGCGGATCGGCGATCGACCGCGGCGCCGTGATCTTGTGCTGATCAATATCATATATCAAAATATCCGAGCCGCGGTCGAGAACATCCCGCGGTTCGCTCAGCGCATGAAAGAACATCTCGAGATTGTTCACTGAAAAAGCGATTCTCCTGCCGTCCGGCGACCACGCCGGATAGGCGCCGGCGCGATTGGCCTTGGTCGCGGTGTTGATGAGCTCAACCTGATTCCCGCGCACCAACAGGGTGCCGCCGGTTTTGGCGCCCCGTAAATGCAGCATCATCATGTTGGGATTGTAATCGCAAAAGTGGTGGCAGTTCATGCATTCGGTATTGGTTTCCCGGTTCTGCAGAATCGGCTTTTCTTCAAAACCAGTCAGGTTGCGTTGGTAAATACCCATTTTTTTCCACAGCAGGTGCGCCGGGTGAATGAGGCGATATACCAGATAGTCATCAATCGTCTCCGGCGCCACATGAATCTGAAAGCTTGAAAACTGTTGCTCTATGTCCTCATTTCTCGCCGAAAGGATCACGGTGAGGCTCGATCCCGCGCTCGCTTCGAGCAGACGACGCCATTTCCGGCGTGGAATCCTGATCGTGCCGTCGACGCTGCTCACCTTTAATTTCATCTGGCGGTCATTTTGCAGCAGCAACACGAAATGGTCGCCTGTTTCACGGATCTTGAAATTCAATGGGGCGATATTGGGCGGTATCGTAATTTGTTTATAATCAGGATCAATTTCAGGCATACGCTGAATGGTTTGGATGTCCGCAGGCTTGGGAATTCTGGAGCACGACGCCATCAAAACCATCAATAGGAATGTCACCATTCTTCTCATCCATGATTTCATCAGCGTGTTTCTCCCTTGAAATAGTAGAGCAAATAGAACCAAAAGGTTCGACTGTATTTTCCCTGCAGATCGGGTAAGGCTGCACTCGTATCCTGATGATGGCGCATGACGATGGCGATAAAATCATTAAACTCCTCGATCACCTCTTTACGCACCGGCACAACCTCAGGGGCAGCGACAGACCGGCCCAAACCGAAGGTATACAGCACCACCGCTTCCTCAAAATGCCGCGGCAATTTGGGCTGCAGAGTGCGATAAAGAGGCAGATTTTCCATAAAACCGGCCAAATTGCCGGACAGCAGATCATGGGTCAGCAGATAGGTGACGGCCATTTTATTCCGCGGCTCGGCCTTGACCAGGTCCGCGAGTTCAGCGCGGGCATACCCCGGACGCATCAAAAAATCCTCTCCCAGACGATGCGTCCTCAAACTGCGTACAACCGCATCCTGACAGTTCCGGGCGCGACAACCGACCAGCAGATTCCGGCTCCACTCTTTATATCGATTCGTCTGCAACAGGCGCAGGAGATACTTTTCGGCCGCATGATATTCCTCCTTGGCCAGATGAATCAACACCAAACGTCTGAGTACCCGCGGGCTCTCGCCCTCCACCGCCATGGCTTCGTATGCTCTATGTTGGGCGCCGTTGATATTCCCCAGATCGAGGAGTAAATCACAATACTCCAAAGCATAATCGTAAGAGATGCGATCGTTGCGATAGAGCCCGTCCTGCTGCTCGACATTTTCATAGCTGAACAGCTGATCGCCCAATTGCTGGGTAAAGTAGAGCGCCCGATAGAGCTGCAGATTGGATAAACGATGGTTGACCGGATGCCGCTGCAGAATCGCCAGGATCGAGGTCCAATCACGTTTTTCAGCGGCGACATTGACCCGCAACACGCTGCGATATCGAACATCAATCAGCATCGGTGCAAGCACAATAAAACTCACCACCGCGCCGGCAAACATCACATAACCCCACAGAGCCGAACGTTCACCTTTGTTGTTTTCAAGCCGTTGTTCAGGAGGTCTCATGAAACGCCCTAATAATAGAAAAACAATGAGTATGAGCCAGAATATCAGCACAAGTCCATCGCCGGACAATGAGGTTGAACGCGGCAAAAGCGCGGTGTACCAATTCCTCGGGTCAGTTGAAGTAAAGAGCCGGAAAAAATACGGCAAAGCCGCGGTGTACGCGGCAAAAATCAGCGAAATCGTCAAGCGCACAGTCTGGGAACGCGGACGCATGAGAATCAGGAAAAGCAAGGCGTAAATCAGATTAGTGCCCGCGCCAATATAATAGATCGCGGCATTGACCAGGGCGAACAAACCAATCATCCCATAGGTTCTTGTGGAGGATAATGTGAAATACAAGCCGGCCAGGACGATGAGCGAACACAGCAGCGGCGTCAGCGTCGCATCATAGCGGAGCTGATGGAGAGCCAATGGCAGGATCATCAAAAATTCGCTGCCCGTCCATGAGCGAACAGGAGAAATCACTTTAAGTAACGCGCGTATCATAATGACATTCAGCAGCAAAACCAGGCACAGGATCAGAGCGCCCAATGTCGAGGAGAAATACCACTGCATGAAAAAGGCGTTGAGATATTCGACGATTCCCCCGGGATAGGAGATATATTCGTGCAAAAATCGATTTTCAAAAAAGAATACCGGATGTTGGTGCATATAAACCAACTGGGGATCAAGGAGCTTTATATAGGTGAAAAACAAAGCGGCAAATCCAACGAATGACAGTGCGACCCAACGCAGCCGATACAAGAGTCCCATTTCCTTCGCCCTTACGTTATTTGAGCAGGGTTAATTTTCGGAACAGGCTGCCGTCATCGCACTGCAGGCGATAGAAATAAACGCCCGCGGCCAAGTGAGAACCGTCCCACTGCACGCGATGACGACCGCTGTCCAACTGCTGATCGATGAGCAGGTCGACCTGCTGACCCAGGAGATTGATAATCGCCAGGCGCGCATGCCCGACGCGAGGCAGATAAAAGGTGATGGTCGTTCGGCTATTGAACGGATTGGGATAATTGGCATCGAGCGCAAAATCGAACAAATCATCACTCTTTGGTTCTTGTACAGCCGCCGCGACCGCATCATCTCTCCCCGGGGTTCCTCCGGAAATGCTGGAAGCTGTCCATTGCCGGGCGTCATCCTGATCAATGTAGGGATCAATTTGGCGCGTCACCAGCGAATATCCGGCGCCATCGGCGGAATTCGGCCAAGGATACTGATCATCATAGCTGATGCGTATCAAGGTATCACCGGCCGCATCATTCAATGCCAAAATTTCGCCGCTGTTATTGAGCTGACCCTGGTACTGTCCTTGCGGTCGAAAATGATAACGGAGTTCAAAGGCATCGCTGTTTGCCGCAATGACGGTGAATTGGCCCGGCGCCAATTCCGTGTCCGATGGAAAGATGTAATCAACTCCGCTGGAAATGGTCACTCCGTCCAACTGCAACGGCGTCTCGCCAATGTTCTTCAATTCGATAAACTCAAACTCTTCGCCATCATCGGCTTCCAGTTCCTGCGCCATGGGATGGTAATGTATTTCAGTGATGCGCAGATTGTCCAAGCCTTCGAGCACATAATAATCTGCCGCAGTCAGAGCGCTCCAATCATCGGTCAGAACCGTGCGCGCCTTGACCTGCGTGGATCGAGAGAGCGTCAACGGCTGGACATATTCGATGGCCGCAGGAGACAGCGATCCTGAATTCGTGATCTTGCCGGAACTCAATTCGGCAGAGATAATGAAATCCGAGCTCCCGGCGCTGACATTCAACGCGTGCAGAGCCAGAAAATTATCACCGTCAATAAATCGGTTCGCGTTAGCAGTCAGGCTGAACAATTCCCAATCAGAAGACTCGTGATTGGCGGTGGCGGCAGAATTCCATTCGATGGGGCTCGGCGACAACGATTCGGCGACCTTCCAGCCGTTCAAATAGGCAATAAATCCATCATCGTATTTAACCTTGAGCAGGATGAGATTATCCTTTTTTAGTTCGGCTAAATTGACCTGGAACGGAATGCGCATATAGCAGGAGGTCTGCAGATTGTACATCTGCTCGCCAACATCGATTCTGATCTGTGATTCATAACCGCTGCTTCTTTCATACCCTGCTGCGCCGGTTCCACGAATCCATGACGAAAGATCATAATTGTCCAGCCGACGCCAATTAAAGTCAATGAAGGCTGACGGCACGGTGACATATTTCACCGCCGATTCTGCGATCAGAGTCTTCATGCTCGTTTGCGACACGCTGGGGACGAACGGATCCGATCCGTCCACACAATAGTAGATTTTGCCGACAGGGGAATACAGCTGCAGCAGTGAGCCTTTGGCCACCCGGCCGGGAGGTAAATTGACCTGCGGCACCGAGGTGATTGGAAACCATCCTTTATTTTTCAATTGATTCAAAACCACCTGAGTGCGGGTGGGAAAGAAACTGTCAACGATCCAGTTGATCGCACTGAGCCACTCTTTATCGCGCGTGAATGCCGGCTCGCGCCGCGAATCTCCCCAACGCGCGGATTCAGCGATGATAGCCAGGTCAATCTCTTCTTTGCGGTCGAGAAAGCGCTTGATATTGACCGCCGGCGTCAGCGCGCCGTCTCTGAAAAAATGGCGATTCACATGGTCGGCAAAGCGGGAGCGATAATGAGGATGTTCCATCAGCCTCTGATGCAGCCATTGAGGATTGGATTTATCAAAAGTGGAACCTGCCGGATAGGGACCGGTGCGATCGACGCCATTGGGATCATTGCGCATCGTATGCTCCGCATCGTGCTGAAAAAACAGAAAACCCTGATCGCCGCCGCGTCGACAGAGAGTGTAAAAGTTATTGGGGCTGGTATTGCCCAAAAATGAAGACACCGGCGCATCATAATTGCCGGCGATATAGGTGACAAGCAAATAATCAATTAAATTATCAAGGTCCAGCAGTACCGGAAGCTGCGGATCACGAACGCCTTTCGGAGAGCATCCCTGGACATAATAATAAGAGGAATCATTCAAAAATCCATCGCGTGCGGTCTCCCAGAGGCGTCTCCACGCATCGAGCGTGCCGTCCGTCGCCTCGATGACATATCCCATATCGGCGGCGACTTTGATGACATCGTAATCTTCTGCGATTCCTCCCCAATAACTGGCGCCGAATGAGGCTTCTGATCGTTCCTGCGTCTGGAACAAACCCCAATAAGTTCCATTGATATAAAGATGATAATAACGGCTGCGCGTGTACGGCTGGCCGAGATCCCGCTGACTGTCACGCGAAAAAACATCTCGATTCATGGTGTTCAAGTCGGAACCGTCAAAACTCCAGGAATAGTTCTGACTGGTTCGCAGATCGATGCTGTCGAACTCGTCGACGCCTTCATCGCCGAACAAGGGGTATTTCAATTTCCCTTCGCCGTATAGCTGACGGAAAAAAAAGCGGAAGGCATGCTTGGGATTTTGATTCGAACGGCTGTAACCGCCGCGAATTCGGATGCCGGCGTTGATCTGAAATCCATCGCCGCCCTGGGGATCGAGCAATTCCAGCGAGCACGGCCGCTCCCAGTCAATGCTATGCTGCCCGGCATTGACATAAATTCCACGCTGCGCATTGAATAAATCTTTTAAATCCATGACAACGGAAATTGTGGGGATATCCAACAGAGCCGGCACAAATTTGTCGCGATAAAATGCGGAACGATGAACACTCGCATCCAGACCGTAATTGATCCACTGCTGATCGCCGCTCATCCGCTGCGTCGGCCAACCGGGGCCTGGGCGTTTGCCATCAGGGGAAAGCTCTGCGGCTCGTTCGACAAAAATAAAAGTGTGCGCTTTGACCGCAGAAATCGCGGCACCATTCTGCATGACGACTGCCCGCACGCAAACACCAGGCGCCAGATCATGGCTCGTCGTATCGGCGGGATCAATGATCATCTGCAGCGGCGAAATGCCTTTGAAGGCTTTGGCCGATAGGGACGGATCTGTCCCATCCAATGTGTAGCGAATCTCAACTCCCGGCGTCGCGGACGAGAGCGTGAGGTTGAAATTTTCGCGATAGAATCCCCGGCTGTGGGAGAAAATGAGATGTTCCTCGGCTTCCGGTTCACCCTGCGCAGTGCTGATTTCGTTAAGCAGGACAATTAACATCAGAAAAAGAAAATGAACGAATGACTTCATCAATACTTTCCGTTGTAATGATCGGCTGATGGCAACCGAATATTCACTCATTGATTGCGCGGTCGATTGAGAATCTGCAGCCGCAGTTGCTCAAGCTCCACGATCTCCGGAGCATTGGGAACCAGCGACTTGAATTTCAAAAACCAAGGATCTCCATGCGCTATATCGCCCAAATTAAAGTAACCTCGGCAGGTATTGTACATCGCTTGTGCGTCATGGGGGTCGCGCTTTAACGCCTCTTCCAACACCCGCAGTCCGCGCCTAGTCTCGCCGGTCACCAGATAAATTTGGCCGATCCATTTATAGACAAAGGCCGAGTCCTGATACTTCAAGGCGTCATAGAGCACGCTGAGCGCGAGAGAATATTCCTGTTGTTTCATCAACAGCTCAATCATCGGCTGATAAAACAGATCCAGATAGGGAACGATAAACGTCAATGCCAGATACTCGCGATAAGCCTTTTCGAACTCTCCCTTTTGTTCATAAAATGCGGCCAGTTCCAAATGACCCTGCTCCAGCGTCTGCGATCCAGTCAGCAGAATGTTCTTCACCACCGCTTCTTCCCTACTCTTCGGCTGGAAGAGCTCGAAAAAACGGTTGGGCTGATCAGCAGGATGAAACGGCCAGCCGCTTTTCAAGTGAGCGATAGTCAGCGCAGCATATACGCTGTCGAGTTGAGTATATCCCCAATGGCGCCGATAGTCCTGCATGGGCCTGACCAACTTCCAATCGGCTTTAATCATTCGGCGGTCTCGCAGGAGCCGATAAAAGGCATCGGCCATGATAAAATAGCCGTCGATATTTGGATGCAGATGCTCGGTCATCAAGCCCTGGCCGATGATGTGGTTGGGTGAAACCTGTTCAAAAATCGATTGCATCGGCACAAGGGGCGCCGCATGGCGTTCAGACAGCCGATGGAGGATGCGATTGAAATCCTCAGGCGCGCGAAAACGCAGCGCGTCAAGGTCTTTCGCCTGCAGATAGAGCCGGCGTGCGGACTCATATTCACCCATTCGTTCTTTGTCCTGAGCCTGGCGATACACGTCTGCAGCTGACGGCGATCCTTTTGCGGGTAGAGAAATGAACGGCTGCTGATCCCTGACATTGCTCACCAACTCGCTGAGGACGACCGGCACCTTCGCTTTGGCTGCCTTTCTCATGAGGGCATCCATATTTTTCTCAAACTGCCGCAGACCCTGTTGATAGCGCCTGCTGCCCAAGGGAATCTCGGGATTCTCGGCAATGCGCGCCATAACCGTCTGAAAGGGATCGGCCGGTGATGGATGTGAGGCGGCGCGCATGCCTTTGATAGAGCGGATGACATCGCGCATGAGCAGATACAATTTGAGGTGGCGCAGTTTGAGCGAAGCGAGCACCAAACCGCGCATGCGTCCCAACGATTCGACCGAAGCAACGCCGAGCGCGCCGTAAAACTCATTGTGACCTGCATAAATCAACAACAGATCGGGTTTACACTGCAGAATTTCATCCATGAAATCGAGCAGAGTATAACTGCAGATGGCCGTCATCGCCATATTGACGACTTCGATCTTTTTATCGGGAAAGGTTTCCTGCAGTCTACGATGCAGAATGCGGGGAAATGTAATGTTATTCCCATACGGAAAACCCGCCGCAGAAGAACCGCCGAGCACAAAGATGCGATAACCATTCGCCGGTTTCTCTTTCAGAAAAAGATCTTTGCGGGGCGTTGGGGAAAAATCGAGGCGGCTGAAATAACGTTTACCGATTTCGGTATTAATGCCGTAATAGGGCGATTGAGCATCGGGAATGGATAGGAAAAGGCGATCCTCTCCCCCATAATGATTGAGGCGGAGGATGATTTCGGTCAGACTCAGAAAAATGATCGGCACGAGGAGCAAAACGGCGGTAAACAGGCGGCGCTTTGCAGGTGACAACCGATGCGGAGACGGCGTTTTTTGTGTCAGGTCTTTGATTTTTCGTTTGTGCATGAAAAGAGTGCGCCTGCCAGCTTTATTGATTCAGGCAGGCGCGGATAAATCGATATTTCCTTACTTGATCAGCATCATCTTTTTGGTGAGAATTTCCTGACCGTTGTTTATCTGGTACAAATAGACGCCGCTGGGGTGATCCATTCCGTCAAAGACAACCGAATGTCTGCCCGCGGTTTTCAGCTCATCCACCAGGATGGCGATCTCATTACCCAACAAATCAAACACCTTCACCGTCACCTGAGCCTGATGCGGCAGGGTGAACTCGATGGTGGTGAGTGGATTGAACGGATTGGGATAGTTCTGCGCAAGCGTGTAGTTGACCGGCGCGAGAAGCTTTTGTGCCACACCGACATTCTGGGGCGTATAGTTAATGGTGTTGGTGTCGATGCCGGTGATGGTGTTCATGGTCGACAGACTCAATTTGTTGCCTTCGAGAAAGGTCACCGTGCCGTGAAGATTGACGTTATTCCACACAGCATCGTCCATGTGCGACGCCCATTCAATCGAGCCGTAACGACCTTCGGTGTAATCGTTCTCATGGTTCATAACCGCCATGCCGAAGATATTGCCGGCAGCGGCAGTCACCGGACCACGGGCGTCCTGGGTGAAATAAATATGCTCCCACGGAATGCGACCTTCGACATTGTAACCCAGTTCGGTCTCGGCTCGTGCATAGTCTTCACCAGGAACATAGCGGAATCCGGTAATGTCAGTATTACCTTCTGGATACATATTATCAACTCCGGAAAGCTCACCTTCAAAATCACTGGAATCAAAAGCGGTTATGCGCATGGCATAGACGCCGCTTCCTGACGTCGGCGCTCCCATCAATGGATCGGGATCGAATTTGAGTTCCATGCAGTCATTTTCATAATTTGTGGCGCGTATGCAGGCCACTTCATCATCCCACACTTCTTCATAAAAATAAAAATAGGTGTCATCCCACGCGCAGAAAAAATTGGCGGACAGATCGTATTCATCATCATGCTCTGCCCAGGTGCCGTTATTATTGTTTGCTTCAAAGGGAATGTGAATCCAGCCGTCGGTTGGACCGGTTAAGGTCGTATAGAATTCATCTTTTGCCGCATCGATGGCGATGGCAAAATCCGCGGCATTCAGAAAACCGGCGACAAGCAGGAAAAGACATAGTAAAAAAACTCGTTTCATAGCTAATTCTCCTCATGGGTGATCGTTCTATTCAAAGGTAGGCGTTTAAATCGATACCTTCATTCCTCTTAAATCCGCAGATTCAAGAGGCTATTCCAGGGTAACTTTAAAGGTCTGTGGCCATTCAAGACGATCACCTCCTTCGATGCCGATGTTTGATGGAACTTTTGGGTAACTCTACTGCCCGTCAGTTTTCATACAGTAAAGTAATTGTATGAATTCATAAAAGCAATAGGATTTTCGTCATTTTATCAAAAGCAGCTTTTTTGTTTTTTCACCGCCCGTATTTGTCTTGAATCGATAAAAATAGACGCCGCTTGACACATTCGACGCATCCCATTTTCGCGTGTAACTCCCGGTTGCCAACTTTTCATTGACAAGCGTTGCGACTTCTCGACCCATCATATCAAATACTTTTAACGTGACATATGATTCTGCCGGCAGACTAAATGAGATAAATGTTCTTGAATTGAACGGATTAGGATAGTTTTGCAGCAGGATAAATGCCGTCGGCAAAGAGTGGTCATAATCAGGGCGAATAAAAACATTTGTAAAACCGGGCTCTCCATGGATGTTTTGAGAGGTGTGCCAACTGGCGGCGTTGTCATAATCGGGATGAAGGTCAATAGCAGCAAGAACCAGAGAGTATCCATCACCATCTGCAGATTCCGGCCAGGGGGATTTATCATCATATCGGAACGAAATAAGCGTATCACCAGAAGCATCCACCAGGACAATTCTTTCGCCTCCGTTATCCAATTGTCCGCTATAAGCTCCAGAAGGGAAAAATCCATATCGGAGATTAAAATAGTATTCGTCGGAGGCAATGATGAGATATTCGTTCGGCCTTAAAATTGTATTGGCGGGAAATAGATAATTAATGCCTTGAACAAAGCGGGCAAAACTCAGGTTTTGCGTTTCGCTTCCGACATTTTGAAGCTCAATGAATTCAAACTCTGACTCATCGATCGAATCCTGCGGCAGCGGATGGTAATGAAATTCCGAAATGATGGTATTGTTCTGCGATGAAGGAAGCGTAAAAACAGCCTCATCCAAAGCGCTCCAGCGTCCGTTGGAATAAGCGCGTGCTTTGATTTGTGAGGTCTGCTTCAGAGCAAAAGGCGCCGAATATTCGACAGCATTCGGTGAAATTGACGATGGAATTGAACTGCTGTTTTTTTTCTGTCCGGCCAGCATCGCGGAAATCATAAAGTCAGAGCTGGTTGTTCTTTCATTCAATCCGTGAATGGCCAGAACATTCATTCCTTCTTTCAATTTTGAGATGTATTGGCTGATATCAATGTCTTCCAAAAGAACAGCGGCGTCGTCGGAATTCTGGACCGCAGCGTTGGAATTCCATTGAGGATCTCCGGAAAAGTTTTTTCGTGCCACTTCTGTACCATTCAAATAGGCGATGAAACCGTCGTCGTATCGGATTCGCAAGGTGGAGAACGCCAAATCATCCATCATGTTGGCGCTGAGGTTAAATGGAATTCGAATATAACAGGAGGTATTTTTTGAATACATCTCATCTTCAACATCAAGGGTTATATAACCGTCATAACCGAAATCTCTTTCATAACCCACTCCTCCGGGTTTGCCCTGGCAGAGGCGCCAATTGGTGACATCAAAACCAGGGGCGCTTTTCCAAATCTGACTGATGGCAGCTTGCGGTACCAGCACGTGTTTTTGAATATCTTCCGGCGCCATGATAAAGTTTTCGCTGCTCGAAAAAGACAATCGTGGATCGGTTCCGTCCAGCGTATAATAGACTGTGCCTTCAGCGGCATTTATTGAAATCAGGTCGGTTGAGGCGACACTGCCGCCATGTTGAACCGCACCATTGATCTGAAATACCGGCGCATCAATAGCAGGATAGAGATTCGCTTTCCTGAATTGAGCCAGCACAATGTCGCTTCGCTGAGGAAGGTAACTATTTAAAATCCAATTCCGCTCAACAAACCAATCGTCCAGAGTCAGGGAATCAGTACTGTAGTGCTGATCCCCCCATCGAGCCGATTCAGGAATAATCGCCGGTTCGACTTCCGAAGCAAGCTGCCGGTAATTTTCGAGTAAAGATTCCGGCGTGAAAGCTCCGCCGTTGAAAAAATGTTTTTGAATGCGATCCGCAAAAAGCATTCTGTAATTCTCGTTTTGAATCAGACTGATATGAGGTTCTCCCACACCTGATCCCATGGAAGCCAATCCGGCCACTCTGTCCATATCAAGTGGGGAACGATCACGGTTGTTGCCCATGGTATTTTCATAGTCCCAGATGTAAAATTGGAATCCTATGGAGGCATTTGTGCGGTCGCGGGCAATGCGATAATTTTTCCAGGGCCAGTCCCAATTGCCGCCCCACATATTGACGACCATATAATCGATATAATTTTGAACGTCGAGCAGCACCGGGAAATTGGGATTTCGTGTGCCGTCGGGATTATTGCCCTGGATTTCCATATAACCTTCAAGGGAAGACATCCCGTTTCGACATTTTGACAACAACAGATTCCAGGCGTCCATGCTTCCTTCATCAAGTCCACCGCTGTTGATTGCATCCCAACTGCTTTTCTCGCCGCCATGGTAGATAGCGGAAAAAGAATTGTCCGGACGTTCCACCGGATTATACAAACCCCAGTAAATTCCATTGAGGTAAAGATGCGCAAACATGCCATGTGGAGATACGTTCGCCGTCCCCTGATGCAGTCGGCGCCCAAATTCATCCCGCGTATACTGTTCGGTGTAGCGGGCATCACTCCATGAATACCCATCGTTGGCGCCTGCTCTGAGGACAATAGTATCAAAACGATCAGCCGCATCGTCCCCAAAAAGCGGATAGCGCAATTTTGAGGAACCATATTCCATTTTGAAAACCAGGCGGAAGGAATGCTTTTGGGTACCGTTATTCTGCCGAAACCATCCTCCCTGAATCCGAACGCCGCAATTGATTTGAAATCCTTCGCGTTGATCAGGAAAAATCAGCTCGACGGAACCTGGCCGCTCCCATTCGGCACCGGTCTGTTCAGAATTGGCGTAGATGCCGTTCGAGCCAAATAAATCATCTATATTCATCGTGATAGAGAGGGACGGTATCGCTAATAAAGCTTCTTTCAGGCGCGCTCCATATTTTGAATCGTTCACAATATCAGGATCCATTCCGTAATCAGGGGTTATGGAACTCCAGCGGCTTGGAAAGCCGGCGTTGAGCGTTGCCTGATAATCTTGTCGAATGATATCATCAACAAAAAGAAAAGTTTGCGTCATGACTTGGCTTTTTGAGCCATTTGCTAAAATGGCGGCAGCGCGAATACAACAGGTCTTGTTGATAACGAGGGGCGCTTCATAGAGCCGCGTACTTTTATTAATAATACTTGCCGGTTCGCTGCCATCGAGTGTATAATAAATGGCGCCATTCCCCAAGCCTGTTGTAAGAGTAACTTGAATCTGCCCGCTAAAAAAACCATGCTCAGGCTGAAAATAAACAGCCGTATCATTATTCTGCCCAACGACTCGAATGGGAAAAATAAACTGACCATAAAAAACTGAACAATAGAAAAATGTCATGACCAGCTTTTTCAAAAATTGAGATTTTTTATTTTCGATGTGGTCTGTCATTTAACGTGGGCAATGGAATCATTACTGAAGGTGAAGGTTTGATCCTTGCGTGCTGTACCTGGATTGATAACGACAATCCCAGTTTCCCCTCCCTTAAAGCGAACCATTGCTTTTAGTAGGGCAATGGGAAATACGAAAAGCTTGATCCCGTTCCTTTTGTTCATCATCTATAAATTTGATCTCGTCATTTGACCAGCATCATCTTTTGGGTGAGAATTTCCTGACCGTAGTTGATCTGGACCACATAGACGCCGCTGGGGTGCTCGGTTCCGTCAAAGACAACCGAATGCCTGCCCGCAGATTTCAGTTCATCCGCCAGGATGGCAGTTTCATTACCCCGCAGATCAAACACCTTCACCGTCACCTGTGCCTGAAGCGGCAGAGTGAACTCGATGGTGGTGATTGGATTAAAGGGGTTGGGATAATTCTGCAAAGTATACCCGACAGGCGCCCGCAGCTTTTGCGCGACGCCGACATTCTTGGGCGTATAGTCAATGGAGTTGGTGTCGAGTCCGGTGATGGTGTTCATGGTCGACATGCTCAGCTTGTTGCCTTCAAGAAAAGTCATGGTGCCATGAAATTTGACATTATTCCACACCGCATCCTGCAGCTCGGACGCCCATTCAATCGAGCCTTCGAAGGTATCGTCATCTCGGTCATGGTTCATAATCGCCATGCCGAAGACATTGCCGACGCCGGCCAATACCGGTCCGCGCTGTGCACTGGTGGAATAGACATGTTGCCATGGCAATCGCCCTTCAACCGCGTATCCCGAATCATTTTCCTTGCGCGCATAATCTTCGCCCGGTACGTAGCGAAAACCGAGGATGTCGTCATTGCCTTCGGGATACATGTTGTCCACACCTTCGGGCGGTCCGTCCGTCTCGTTGCTGTCCAAAGCCGTTACCCGGAAAGCATAGAAACCCGTCCCGGCAACCGGCTCTCCGAACAACGGATCCGGATCGAATTTGATCTCGATGCAGTCATTTAAATAATTAGTTCCGCTGCTGCAGGTGACATAGTCATCCAATACCTCTTCATAAAAGTAAAAATAGGTGTCATCCCATGCACACCAAAAATTGGCGGACACGTCAAATTCATCATCGTGTTCTCCCCACGATCCATCGGGATTATCATTATTGGCTTCAAAAGGAATGTGGACCCAGCCGTCCCCTGCTCCCGTTAGAGTGGCGTAAAACTCATCTTTTTCTGCGTCGATGGTAATGGCAAAATCAGCTGCCGGCAGGCAGCGTACAACCATCAATAGCATGGTGACCAACAAAGTTCGTTTCATGATTGATTCTCCTTATGGATGATCATCTTGAGTGAAAGAACTAAAAAAAAGTAATAGATTGTCATCAGAAATGCAACAGAATTTTACCGCCGGCTATGGACGTAGGTATGAAGTTTTTTTCCTCTTCTGCGGGGTTGTATTTAAAGTCCTTCTCCACTTCATATACAACTCCCCTTGTATGCCTACATTCCAATCTGACGACGATGACCGCAAACCGGAAATGAAAAATCTTTTGAGCAGCTACGCACAAAGTTTGACCAGCCATTGCGAATCGAAGAGATCGCGCGCAAGTCCGGAATGAGTGTATCGGGTTTCCACCACCATTTCAAGGCCGTCACGGCGATGAGCCCTTTGCAGTTCCAAAAGCAGCTGCGGCTCCAGGAAGCCCGCCGCTTGATGCTCAGCGAGCGTCTCGACGCCGCCAGCGCCGGTTTCCGGGTGGGTTACAACGACGCCTCACATTTTAACCGGGAGTACAAAAGGCATTTCGGTCTGCCGCCGTTGCGCGATGTGGAACGATTGTGGGAAAATGCCGACCGTGTTGTCTAAATCAATGAAATGTCGGCTGAATGCCGATTTATTTTTGACTAGAGATTTTTACACAGAATCCGGGTACCAATGACCTGGCAGCTTCATCATATAGCCTCAGACGCAGCAAAGCCAAACTCGAAAGCAAGGTTATGGCTTTTACCTGACCAAAGACCTGCACCTCCCTTTGGCATTCGGGTAGCCGATAGTTGGGGATGCGTGAATTGAGATGATGAATATGATGAAATCCGATATTGCCGGAAAACCACTGCAGCAGTTTGGGCAACTTGTAAAATGAGCTGCCCTCAATGGCGGACTTGACAAAATCCCATCGTTCCCCACGTTCCCAATAGACACCCGGGAATTGATGCTGCACATAAAACAACCAAATGCCCATACTGCCGGCGATCAGCAAGACCGGCAGTTGGATGAGCAAATAAGTTTTTAATCCTATGGTCAAGCTGAAAACCAAAACCATGACCAAAAGTGCCAAATTGGTGTAAATCACGCCGACTCTTTCTCGTCTTTTCTGATGGCGTGAAGCAAACCGATGAGCAATCAAAAACATGAACAGCGGACCGAAAAGCAGCATGAAAAAAGGGTGCCGATAAATCCTATAAGTAAAACGCTTCCAAGATGAAGCGTGCAGGAATTCCTCCACGGTCATCGTCCATACGTCTCCTTGGCCACGCCGATCGAGATTCCCGGCTGTGCCGTGATGAAGCGCATGCTGATAACGCCATTGATGATAGGGTGTGAAGGTCAAAAAACCGGTGATAATACCGACAATAGTGTTGGCGCGAGCGGACTTGAAAAATGAACCATGCCCGCAATCATGGAAAATAATAAACAGACGCACCATAAATCCTGCAGCCGGAAAAGCCAAAGCCAACACCAACCAATAGGATATACTCATGCTGTATATCATCAGTGCCCAAAGGACGATGTAGGGAATCAGACTGTCGGCCAGCTGAAACAGACTTTTCCGTAAATTCGGTTTACTATATAAAGAAAGCGATTTTATCCACTCTTTGTCATTCATGATCAAAGAGGGATTGGGGGTGCTGTTCTCCACGTTGACTCCTGCAGTTAAATCATTTGGAGAGGAAGGTCAGCAGCGGGATTTAAGGACAGAAATTACAAGCCCGAGTTGACCTGCAAGATGAATACAAGATAATATAGCTTTTTTAGGCGAAAGTTTTGTGTAAAAGAATCGTAAAACAAATTCCCTCGGCTATTCATTTCTGTATTAAATTAGTTGGAGATTGCGAAATAAATCAGTACATTATATCTGTTAATTCTTGAAAGAATCAGTAAAATGATTATCTGATTCGATGAGAGTCATCCGCCGGAAGCGCCCATAATTTTGTGTTGCCGATGGAAAATTCAGACTGTTAATCAGGCAGGTCGTTCTTGGAAAAACAGGGTATCCTCTGACGACCGGCCGGTGTATTTCATCGTTGACATGATTACCGCGGTGAACGGCTCTTTCCTCAATGAAGCTTGTTGAATTTTCCCCAGCGTCAAGAATTTTGCCAACATGTTCGTGCATCAATCACAGCAGGCGATGAGGTCTCTCCCCTCTGTGCCGCACGGAACTGATTTGGCCTCCACTGGTCAGATTGACTCTATAATTATACTTTATTATTTTTAATGAAAAGGAAACTCATGAGTTTTACACAATTTAATTTACACGTCCGTCTTCATTCGGGAATTGAAAAAGCAGGCTATACCCATCCGACTCCGGTACAGACAGAGGCCATCCCTCTAATTCTTGATGGCCATGATATGATCGGCACCGCTCAAACCGGAACCGGCAAAACCGCTGCCTTTGTGCTGCCGATTCTTCACCGGTTGATCGCCGGCACGCGCGGCAAAACACGCGCGATGATTATTACCCCGACCCGCGAATTGGCAGAGCAAATCCATGAAGCCATTCGACTTTTAGGTATTCACACCACAGTACGCAGCGCCACCATATACGGCGGTGTTGCCTCCAAACCGCAAATCAGAGCCTTGAACTCCGGCGTGGAAATCCTGGTCGTCTGTCCGGGGCGTTTGCTCGACCTGCATGATCAGGGATACGGTGATTTATCCGGGGTGGAAACGGTGGTGCTGGATGAGGCGGATCGAATGTTGGATATGGGATTTTTTCCATCGGTGCGCAAAATATTGAAAAAACTGCCGAAAAAGCGGCAGACACTTTTATTTTCAGCCACTTTTCCACCAGAAGTTGAACAACTCGCGGCGGAAACCCTTCATGATCCCCGACGCGTCAGCCTGTCGCTGAGAAAACCGATCCACACCGTGAGTCATGCGCTCTATCCTGTGGCGCCGCAACGAAAGACCAAGCTGCTGTTGGAGCTTTTGCAGCAAATGGAGGCCAATTCGGTACTGATTTTCACCCGTACTAAACATCGTGCGCAAAAGCTGGCGCAGCAAATTGGGCGCACCGGCTACAAAGTGACCAGCCTGCATAGCGATCGCAGTCAAAGCCAGCGACAATCCGCACTCAAGGGATTCAAGGACGGGCTGTACCAGATCATGGTGGCGACTGATATCGCCGCACGGGGTCTGGATGTCGAGCGCATCTCGCACGTGATTAATTTTGACATGCCCGCTTCTCCCGATGACTATATTCATCGAATTGGTCGAACAGGCCGGGCGGAGCGCGCGGGTGATGCCTTTACATTGGCCACACCGGAAGACGCGGCAATGGTGCGCACCCTGGAAAAAATCATCGGCAATCCCATTCCGCGACATCAGTTGTCGAATTTTAATTATTTACTTGAGGAAGACGAGTCGGCTAAAAATGACCGTACGCCCCGCTCAGGCAGCTTTGCCATGAAGCATGGTGATCATTTTCGTAAAAATTCTGTACCGCGCCGACAATTCCATTCAGCGCCGAAAAAACGTCAATAACCTTCATTCGCGTGCCGGTTGTCGCCGGCACGCGACCGCTGATGAATAATCGGCAAAATGATCAATAACGAGATAATCGTTATTATTCGCGCAGGGGCAATCCCTTCAATGATACCAGACTCACGCAAAGCCGCCAAGACCGCAAAGAAATAATTCATTTTCAGTGGCAAAGAATCAGTCAGATAATTCCTCTGCGACCTCGATGTCTCTGCGTTAATTTTCTGACGCACTCTCCCTCGCATGTCCAACTTTTGTTTTCAGCTTCTTTGT
>RPQV01000015.1 GCA_003818595.1 Calditrichota bacterium | reverse complement strand
CGATTTTTGCCCATGTTTATTTCGCCCATGATTCACGGAAAGTAGACGCCAAGAGCGCAGAGACTGAACTCGCACGGAGACACCAAGTACACAGAGACAAAACAGCTATTTTTTCCCTCAGTGTCTCCGTGCCTCCGTGCGAGGTTTATCTTTGCGTTGTTTGCGTCATGGCGTGAATCTTTCTCCGTACTGCATCCCTTTATCTTATTTGCCTTTACGGATATAAATATTTCCCGAAAACGTGGTGATGGAGATTTTTTCGCCGCCGCCGTTCAGCGGGAGTTCGATGATTCTCTCCTGACTTTCCTGAAGTTCAATAATCTTCTCCTGATCTTCCTCAAGATCAAAGCCGACCTTTTCGGATTTTGCTTTGCGGGTGACTCTGCGTTTGCCGGCGTCAAAGTCGGTGTATATTTCCCCGTGCGATTTTAGGTCCAGTGTGGCGTTGATTTGGCGCGGCAGGGTTATGTCAATTTCACCGTTGAATGAGCTGAAGGATAACGGTTTGCCGCTGGTGACATTTTTGATGGTGCCGTTGATATCGCCCTGAGTGTTGGCAATCACAGCGCCGGAGACGGAATTCAATGTGATATTGCCTCCAAAGGCTTCGATTTCGATTTCGCCGTCAATGTCGTTGACATTAACATCGCCGCCAAAGCTTTTGAGATTGAGTGAAGTTTTAACCGGTGTCCAGATTTCAATATCGCGATTTTTTGACATTCCGATGGGCGGCACATTGATTTCAACGGTATTTTCCTCTTCATTGGCCGAAATGGCGAACCGTGCCGGCTGTATCTGTGTCAACCCTTCTATCTTTTTGGGATCTGTCTTACCCTCTTTGAAAAATAATTTATCCGGTAACGACGGCAGTTCTAATTCAATCGGATGGTCTCCCAAAAGATTCAGTTCCATTTTTTTATCGCTCGGCCGCGAGATGATCATGACATAATTGTGGGCGTGAGTTTTGACGCTGATGCTGCCGATGAAAAAATCGGCTTTAATGGCCGCCGGTTTGGCAGGATCGCTCAAATTGACGGTCAACGTATCAATGTCCTGCGATATGACAGCAGATGTAAAAAGCAGTAAGAGAAAAGCATGAATTTTAAATAGAGTTTTCATTTTAATTCTCCTTTGAATGAAAAGGTGTTTTCAAATTCTTCAGATTCCATTCGATGTGTTGACGAACGCCGGTGTGAAGTCTCGGCGTCTCTTTTAATTGCAGCAAAATCTTTTCCGGGGCGTCTTCTGCCATGCAAATAAAGTCGATGATTTCAATCTGCATCAGCGGTGATGTCTGCTGATCAAACGACGTGACAATGGCATGGCGCACTTGCGCCTGATGGGCCAAGGGTTGCAGCGCTCTTAATGCTGCGAGGCGGACGTTGGTATTGGGATCGTAGCGCAGAGCTTGTTCGAGGGCGTTTTGCATATCGTCGCCTGATTCCTGCCACTGTTCGCTCCAATAGATTGCCTGCAATCGATCGCTCGAAGAGGATTGTTTCATCAAGGACATGATGGCCAATCGACGGGTGTCGTCCAATTCACTTTGCAGCTGTGCCAATTGAGCGCGGCTCGAAAAGGCGTTGCCGAAATATAAACCGCTGAAGAAAGTGATGATGATCATCACAGCAGCAGCGGCAACGCGCCAAACAGGGCTGAACCACAGTGATGAAAGCGACCCCAGCGGCAAGCTCCTTGTCGGTTTGATCTCCCAATGGCTCCTCTGATATTGTGTCAGCACCGAATGGAATGAATTGGCCAGGCTGGTTGAAGGTGCAGGAACCTGAACATCCGCCAGTTTATTCCATACTCGGCTGATTTGCGTAAATTCTTCGTGACAACGAGGACATTCGCGCAAATGGTTTTCAATTTGGTGATGGTGAAGAGATTGAGTTTCTCCCAATAAATGGGGGATCATCAGCTGTTTTATCTTTTCACATGCATTCATTGGTTTATGCCTGCCATGTTCATGAAAATCCCGCTCAGCTCTTTGACGGCGCGATGGATGCGCACTTTGACGGTGTTGACTGGACATCGCTGTATTTCGGCGATCTCTTTTAATGGTAATCCTTCAAAACGGCTGAAAATCAGCGCTTCACGCTGCAGTGTCGGAAGTTGAGCGATCGCTGACTGCAGGAACTGGGCTTCCTGTTTCTGATGCATTTGTTCAAAAGGATTGGGTTCCTCACTGATTAACTCTGCATCCACATCGTCCAGGGGTTCCAAGGATCGTCTGCTGCGAAAATAGTCAAAACTGAGGTTGCGGGCGATGCGGAACATCCAGCAGACGAATGGTGCATTACCTTTATAGCTCCGGCGAAACCGCAGCATCCGCAGAAACACTTCCTGCGTCAAATCCTCACTGATTTGTCGATTGCCGACAATATGGTAGAAAAAGTGGTAAAGCTTCAAATGATGGCGTTCGTATAGTCGGCTCATCTCATTGATTTTTCCGTCTCTAACTTGTTTCATGATGTCGATGTCTGATCGTTGTTCCGCCATGGCGCCTTGTTCATTGATTGTTCATCTATATACACCGTCAAATCATGAAAAAGTTACATCATAAATATGATATTATCAAATTTGCCTGTTTATCGAGCAGGAAAAATGAAAGGAGAAAAACCGCAATGAGTGTTGAATGGGGGGGGTAAATAATAAAAATGGCGTACCATTCCACCCGGTCGTGGTATTAAAGAAAAAATCAATCTCGCCATCAACCGTTCGTGAAAAGGCCGTACTATTCGAAGCACTCTTTTGGAGAGTGGATGAATCCAACCTTTTTGAGGAGAGGTAACAAAGAAAAACCCGGCTCATTTGAGCCGGGTTTTTGTGTAGATCTTTTTAATTAGATGCGCGAAACGTTGATCGCCTGCAGACCTTTGGGGCTTTGCCCAATTTCAAACTGCACCTGATCGCCTTCGTCTAATGATTTATAGCCGTCACCTTGAATCGCTTTAAAGTGAACGAATACATCGCTCCCGTTTTCACGAGTGATAAAGCCGTAGCCTTTTTGGCCATTAAACCACTTGACAGTACCTTTTTCCATTGCAATCTTCCTTCAATGGGTAAAAAAACAGCGTACAAAGACATTCTCGGTCTGTTTTTCTGCAAAACATCGTTTTAGCGAACCTGTTGATATCAAGGGTGAGTACATGATAAAGTTGAAAAACGGGTCATAGAAAACAGAAATCCCAAAAAGCTGTACAAGAATTACAACGTAATATACGTATAAACGAGTGACTATTGCAAGCTTTTTTCGATAAATATGTAAAATAATTTTATAATTTTTTACATGTTTATAGTTCCAAATCGCCAGATGGACTCGAATCGACGGAAGATTTTTAATTCCGCAGCTGTTAAAGTCAGCGGTAATTTTAAAATGTATTTATATGTATACTGGATTAGTTGCTAAATTCGAAAGAGAGAAAATATAAAATAATAAGGATTCAAATTTAATTTCAACAAGTTCGTCGGGGTCATTATTGTTCATGCGGATTGGGAGGAGTGACGAACCAAATCATTTGGAGATCGTTTATGGATGACCGTTTCGGTCGCAAAATAGCAATCGTCGGCCTCGGAGCATTAATGCCGGGTGCAGAAAATGTTCAATCGTTTTGGCAGAATGTTCTCGGAAAAAAGGTGTCAATTAGACCCATGACCGAAGAGATGTTCGAGAGCCACATTTATTACGATCCTACCGTCTTGACAAAAGCACACAAAAACGATAAATCCTATACTCGAATTGCTGCGTGGATCGATGATCTTAAATTCGATACCGTCCGAAAATATAAAATTCCTCCTTCTGTAGCGGAGCATATGGACTCCAATCAACATGCCGCATTGTATTCGACGGATCAGGCTTTACAAATGAATCCTCTGAAAAATGTGGAAAATGATCGAGTCGGTGTGATTTTCGGTAACGGCATGGTTGGCATCAGTTACGGAAATGCCCTTGCCCGTATCCAGTTTCAATTGGTGGAATATTATTTACGTGAACAGGGCTTGTTTAACAAAAATCTGAGCCCCGATGAACAAAACCAAGTCATTGAATATGTCAGAAAACATGCTCTCAAGGATTCCATTCCCATAACCGAGGACAGCGCCCCGGGTGTATTGCCGAATATCATGGCCGGTCGTATCGCCAGTGTTTTCGATTTTCATGGTCCTTCATTCACCGTTGATGCCGCATGTGCGTCCGCATTGGCGGCAGTCATTACGGGAATTCAGGGATTATTGCTGGATGAATATGATGCCGTCATCTGCGGGGGCGCTGATATGCCTCTTAAACAATTGGGTTTCATTTATTTTTCAGCTTTAAACGCCCTCTCCCCGGATGGATCTTATCCCTTTGACAAACGGGCTAATGGTTTTGTGATGGGACAGGGCGCCGGCACAGTCATTCTCAAACGGCTTGAGGATGCCGTGAGAGATAATGACACGATTTACGCTGTAATCACCGGATTTGGTCAGGCGAGCGACGGCAAAGGCAAATACATTGCAGCACCCAATGAAGAATGGCAGGCCAGGGCTATCGAAAAAGCCTGCCGTATGGCCGGTTATCCGGTGGACACGATCGAGCTCATTGAGGCGCATGGAACCGCAACAATTGTGGGCGATGTCGTTGAAGTAGCTGCTCTGAAGCGAGCATTTCAAACATTGAATGCCACTCGAAAAAATTACTGCGGATTGACCTCGGTAAAATCCAACATCGGTCATTTGAAATCCGCCGCCGGCATCGCCGGACTTATCAAGGCGGTACTCGCTCTGCAACATAAAATACTGCCTCCCACAGCGGGATTTGAAGAGATTAATCCCAAACTCATGCTTGATGATTCGCCATTTTATGTCATTGACGAGGCGAGGGAATGGCAGGCTTCCCCCAATCACCCTCGGCGTGCAAATGTCAGCGCTTTCGGATTCGGGGGCGCCGATTATCATATCGCCTTGGAAGAGTTTCGCGAATCTGATTACCCTGCCTCAAGCGGACGAATCATCGCGGGCGCCAATTTGAAAGCCGACCCACTTTTAAATGATAAAATCGGACAACCGACTGCACAGGTGATCTTTTTTAGTGCACCAACAATCGAAGTGCTGGATGAGAGAGTAGGTTCTTTCATCGCCTCTCATCAGCAGAACTCCGACTCTTCTTTTGCCGACCAGTGTTTTCATGCAAATTGCAGTGCTCTCTCTGATGAACGCTTCAGACTGGCTTTGGTGGTCGAATCCGTAGATGATTGTGCTTCCAAATACAACTTTTTTGTCGAGAACCGCCGATCGCTCAATAGTGATCTGTTCAAGAGTCGCGGGATATTTTTCAAAGAAGGTGAACCGATTCACCCTCATCAAATCGCCGTCATGTTTCCCGGTCAAGCCTCACAATATAATGGGATGTTCTCCTCTTTACGCCGAAGATCGGAAAGTGTAAAGTACTGGTTTGGCAGGGCAGATGCTTTTTGGCAGAAAAATCATGGTCGAACAGTCACTTCCCTCATTGATGACGCTGAAGAGCAGGGCGGAGAAACTCTGCGTCGAACAGAAAATGCACATCCCGCGATTTTCACTGCCGGTTATGCTGTTTACCAACTGCTGAAAAACTCGGGGTTGCAGGCGGAATGGATGATTGGTCATAGTTTGGGCGAATTAACAGCCTTGGCTGCCGCAGATAAAATTTCCTTCCCCGCAGCGTTGGAACTGGTCGCTCTCCGCGGATTTGCGTTTCGCGATGAAAACCTGTCTGACCCCGGCAAAATGATCAGCATCATGGCCGACGCGGTGAAATCCGAAGAACTGCTCAAAGAGCAAGGATTCGATGCGGTGATCGCCAATTACAATAGTCCAACGCAGACGATCGTCGCCGGATCGTCTGCGACCATTGATAGCCTAAAGACCTTTCTCGATGGAAAAGGAATTAACAGTAAAATTCTATATGTTTCTCACGCTTTTCATTCTCCGCTGATAACACCGGTCGCCGAAAGATTTTATCATGACGCTCAGCAAATATCTTTTCGTTCGTCGCCGGTCCACGTGCTCATGAATCACTTGGGTGAAGAATTCCCCAATGATGAGCAGAATTTAACTCAAGCAGCAGCGCTGCTCAGAGACCAAATCACGCATCCAGTCCATTTTCAGAGAACGATTGAAAAATTATTCCAGGTCGGAGTTCGTGTTTTTGTTGAAGCAGGGCCGGGATCAATCTTGAGTTCGCAAACTCGGGAAATATTGGGCACAAAGGAGGCGGCTGTCATTGCTGTTAATTATAAAAACAGCGACGATATCATTTCATTGCAGCGCGCGTATGCAGCATTATTTGTGGAAGGGATAGCCGTGACGCCGATGATGTCCTCGACGGCTCCCAACGCAGGTGGGGCGGGGAGTCGGGTCGCTTCAGACGTCACTGTTGATGCAAAATCTGCAGTTCAATCCATTACTGCTAAACGTCAGGAGAAAAAAGAACCTCAGCCGGTAGTGGTTTACAGCGGCGCAGCAATTGGTCTTCCTGGCTCTTATAAAAACAGCTTTCGCGATGACAATTTTGAGCAGGTTTTTGCCGGTCGCAATTTTATCGAGCGCCTGACAGATGATGAACGTCAGAAAATGGTCGAATTAAATATCCGCAAGCTGATCAAAGATGAACGCGGTCCTTCATTCAAAATATTGAGTTCGCTGGAAGAAGTCATCCAACTGGCAGGTAAAATCGGTAAAATCGACATGATCCGCGATTATGCTTTTGATGAGGCTGATGTCGAAATAATGACCAGCTGCATCGCTCAAGCAGTCGCCGCCGGTTATGAGGCATTAAAAGATGCGCACATACCTCTCGTCCTTGAATATATTACAACGGCTTCAGGAACCCAATTGCCGCAAAAATGGGCGCTGCCTAAGGAAATGCAGAATGATACGGGAGTCATCTTTGCCAACGGTTTTCCCATGATCGATCCGGTTATCGAGGAAGTGTCCCGTTTTGTCGCTTACAAATTCGGCGGCAAAATGAGCCGTGAATTGGTTCAATTTTATTCAACTCTGATCGAGCAGATCAAGAATAATGAAGCCAAAAAACTATTGACCGACTGGTTTGCATTATATTATAGCCGTCTCACCGACAATATGGGTGAGGAGGATGTTTACCAGTTCAACAATAACTTTATGAGTCGTATTTCGGTGCAGGCCAACAATCGGTTGGCCAATCTCATCAATGCGAGAGGTCCGAATTTTCAACTGAATGCTGCCTGTTCTTCCACTTCTGTCGCCATTTCTGTGGCCGAGGATTTTATCCGTTCCGGCCGGGCGAAACGAATGCTGATCATCGGCGCCGATGATTCGACTTCTCTGACCAATATGCCCTGGTTGGGCGGCGGATTTTTAAGCAGCGGCGCCGCCACCAATAAGGGCGACCTATATGAAGCCGCCATTCCTTTTGATCGCCGTCGCAACGGTATGATTATGAGCGCCGGCGCTGTTGGACTTGTACTTGAAACGAAAGAAGAGGTTGAAAAACGGGGAGTTGTTGAAATCTGTCGCCTGCTGGGTTCGCACGCCTTTAACACTGCCAAACATCCGTCGCAGATAGATTCCGATTCTTTTTCAGAGGAACTGGAGCAATTTATCTCCCGAATGGAATTTGAACATCAGCTTGACCGAAATCAGTTGGCGGGGCAAACGGTCTATATATCTCATGAAACCTATACTCCTCCGCGAGGAGGTTGTTCTCAGACGGAAGCTGAAGCCCTTAGATCTGTATTTGGCAAGCGTTTCCAGGATATCATCATCGGGAACACAAAAGGAATGACCGGCCATACCATGGGCGCGTCGTTGGAAGACGCCGTTGCCGCTAAATCACTCCAGTATGGTCAAACGCCGCCGGTGGTCAATCATCAGATTTCGGATCCGCTGCTTGAGGGTTTAAATCTTTCCCGAGGCGGAAAACATGATCGTGAATTTGCCCTCAAAATGTCAGCCGGATTCGGTGCACAGGGACATTTTATCCTCCTGCAAAAATCCTGCAGTGGAGAAAACCGCATCATCAATCCATTGACTTTTGAGACATGGTTAAAGCAGATCAGCGGCCAAACGCATCCGGTTATGGCGACCATGGGGCGGATGCTGGTGGTTCAGGACAAGAAACTCGCGCCTGAATCAAAACTGTCGGAAATCACGACAAGAGTTGATGCGAGGATCCCCTCGACGCTGCAAAAGGATGCGACGAAGATTGTGGCGGAAGAAGGTCCGGCCAAATCGCTTCCTCTGCCCAGCGATATTCTGAATATTATTTCCCAACTGTCAAATTATCCCCCTGAAATACTCGAAGATGAAATGGAAATGGCAGCGGATTTGGGCATTTCCGCTGAACTGCAAAATACCATAATTCAACAACTGGAAAGTCAGTTCGGCGCTCCGAATCAAAACTTGAATTCGGCCGCCCATTTAACGATTGGCCAAATCGTGAACGCATTTATTCCAATTCCAACCCCGGGAATGCCGAGTCCTTCTTTAGAGCCGCAACAATCGCTCGGTTCCGAGGATAGTTCCAAAGATGCTGTTCAAGCCGAAACATTGAGAGTCTTTTCTGAGGTGACAAAGTATCCGCTGGACATGCTCGATCTGAACATGGAAATGGAAGCGGATCTGGGCATTGATACAGTTAAGCAGGCGACTATTTTATCGATTTTGGGCGAAAAATATCATCTGCGGCAGGAGGAGGGGATGCAGCTATCGAGTTACCCGACAATCGGACATATTGTCGATCTGGTTTATGAGCAAGGAGACATGCATCGCCCAATCGAACAGCAAATCGAGACGAAAGCGGCCACCTTGCTGCCTGAAGAGACAGTAATTGAAATCGAGCCGGAATCGGAGAGCGGTTTGGCTCGCCAGATAATCGTTCTGTCTCAGGAACCTCTGGGTGAGAAGAACGATGATTTGACCAGTAAAGTTGTCTGGGTACTCGGGGACAATGCTGACATTGTCGAAAGAAGCTCCAAGTTTTTTCAAGACCATGGTGCTCAAGTCGAATCACTCGTTTTCCGCGCCGACACAAATGCCGGCGATATTGAAAGAGAGCTTCAACGACTGCGGCTCATCGGGCGGCCTGAGGTGATCGTGGATTGTTCGCATATCGGCGATGACCTCCGTTTCATGGAATTGCCGCGGCAGCAAATGGAGCACTACCTGTTGTTGAGTGCACAAGTAAGGTTTATTTTCTATAAAAACATGACCAAGAACGACTCGCCTGTGAAAATCATTTGTTTGACTGCGATTGATGGTCGTTTGGGATATGATCCGGAACTAACGCAGGTGAATGATCCGTCATTTGGAGCATTGATTGGTTTTTATAAAGGGTTGAGAAAAGAATGGTCTTTCGCCAATGTCCGCATCATCGATTTTGCGCCCATCGAAATTCGTCAAAATATTGACCATTGTTTTATGCATGTTATCAATGAACTTGAACATCAAGCGGTGGGTATTGAGATTGCCTACGTGAATAATGTCCGCCATGTCGCTAAATTGGATGATCAGGAACTCACCAAGGAATCCTCGTTTGCATTGACAGAAAAGGACACTGTTCTGATCACCGGTGGAGGCGGTGGCATAACGGCAGAAGCGCTGTTCGGCATCGCTAAAGCTTTTCCCGCCAGGTTTATTGTCCTTGATCGTATTGATCTTCCGGAAAATATTGCCTCCTTGGCCGAACGTGAAGACAGGGCTTTGGATGACCTTAAAAACGAGATTCGGGAAAAGCTCCAGATTCTGCATACTAAAGTCACGCCCAACATGATCAATAAGGAATTTGAACAGATCACCAAAGCGATCGACATCTATCGAAATCTTCAACGCATCAAAAAACTGGGACGAACGATCCATTACATCGCGGGTGATATATGCGATGGAGATGATCTGAAAACGCGTCTCGCGCAGGTGGTTGAACAGACCGGTCCGGTGACCGCAGTCATTCATGCTGCGGGCCTGGAGAAAAGTCATCTGCTCGAGCAGAAATCAGTGGACGAATTCCATCAAGTCTTTTCAGTCAAGGCTTTGGGTGCGGTGAATCTGTCCATGCTTGTCCCCCTCGATTCTCTGAGATTGGTTGTGGCTTTTTCATCAATTTCCGGCGTTTTCGGCAATGCTGCACAGCTCGATTATTCAGCCGCCAACAGCTTTCTCAATTTCTGGGTGAAGAGCCTGCGGACTGCAGCGCCCCATGTCCATGCATTCAGTATCGCCTGGTCAGGTTGGAAGGATGTCGGCATGGCCTGGCGCAACGAGTTCGTCAGACTAAAGTCGGAGGAAATGGGCCTCCATTTTATTGAAATCGAGGAGGGCGTGGAGGCACTGCTGCAGGAAATCAAACACCGCAGTAACTATTCTGATATCATCAGGCATAAAGGGCTCGGACCCTTCATCGAGGACGGTCTGACCATTACCGAACTGAATCGTTTTCCACTTTTAGATCGTGTCAGAAAGAACAAACATCGAATCGATCGCGCCTTTCGAGTATTTTCAGTCAAACGAGACGCCCTCATCGATCAACATCGGCTGGGTAAAGTGCCCATTTTACCGGCGGTGGCTTATTCAGAGTTGGCCGTGGAGTATTATGCCCTTCAAAACGGCTTGAAAGAACACTACCTGCTGAGCAATGTCACTTTTGCGAATGCCTTTAAACTGTTCAAGGAGCAGCCGCGCGAGTTGTATGTACAGGGAAGAGAGGTCGATGGCCACGCTTGGGCAATCGAAATTCAATCCAGATTTCGCCCTGTTAAATCCGGCGAGGCTCAGACGGTGCATCACAGCAGCGCGCAGGTATCCGATCGTTTAACAGATTTAGGCGAGTTGAATGCATCAACTTGGGACTATAAAGAAGAACAGGCCATACAACTGCCTCCCGCCGAATCTTTGTTGCTTATGCAGAATTCGGGTCCGGAACAGCGAATTATATTGGGACCTTTGTATAATGATGTGGTTCGGGAATCAAAGTTTAAAGAGCCGGTTTTAATTTATCCTCTTGGCGTCACCTATCCCACTTATTTCCCCATGGAGCAATTGCAGAATTCCCGTTATCCACTTGGACGGCTGCTAACCAATCCCTGTTTTTTGGATTCAATTTATCAGGCGTGTGCCGCTTATTTATTGGTGGTGAAAAAAAGAGTCTATCTGCCTTGGGAAGTCAAAGAACTGGGCATTGTACGCACCCCTCGAACCGAAGGTCTCTATCGGAGTTACGCGGCTGTTGTATCGGATCAAGACGAGAAGATTGCGTTTAATGTCGTCATGAATGATGCTGAAGGAAATATTTGTTACTTTGCCCGAGAGGCAGTGTTCAGAAGGATAAACTTGTAGATGCTGAACACTTTTTTTGACAACGCGCGTCAGTCGACGGATTTTTCTTTTGGTGTTTGCAGGACAGATCGAACGAAACATCGTCTGGCTGAGGAGGGAAATCCCTTTGTTCGCAAAGTGTTGTCGCCGGACGAATATACTGCTTATGAAATGTTAAGGTTTCAAAAGCGTCAAGTCGAATGGCTGTCCGGACGGATTGCCGCCAAATTGGCCGTTGCAAAACAATATTATATGCTCGGGCGCAAGTTTTCATGGGCGGATATCAGCGTGCACAATGATGCCCGGCATGCCCCTTTCGTACCTGCCTTTCCTGAATGGAATCTGTCCATCAGCCATTCACAGGAATTCGCTGTAGCGGTGTTGTCGCGGCGACCTATCGGCGTCGATTTGGAGAAAATCGAATCACGACCCCGCCAACTGGCCGATTATTTTTGTTGCGGCGATGAAAAAAATGTCCTGGCTGAATTGGAGCAGAATGAGGTTTTGTGGAATCAAAGAATGACATGGTTCTGGACAAGAAAAGAAGCTGTCGCCAAGTTTCTTAAACTGGGAGGGGCAATCGGTTTTCATCAGATTAATACGATCGCCGATCGTCCGACTATCGGGGATGCTTTCGTCAATCCAATCCAATTGTTGTCAGAATTTTGTGGTGATTATGCCGTCACCATAGCGCTTTCATCAGAATAATGGAATACTGGTAGTGCATGGACGAAGCGAGCTCCAAATACGTCGATTACATCGCGACAGAAAAATTGCTGACAGAAAAATTGCAGCAGGTTCATCATGCGCCTGCGCTTGTCGATGATCTGCAAAATCTTCAATTCGACGATTTTTCAGCTCTGTCGACATTGCCTTCCGATCTGCAGGAGCAGCAGAACGGCCTCGAACAGGATATCCGTTTTACGTCCGCTGTTCGTTCAGGCTATCCGGAAAACGATCAGGTACGCTGCCGTGTCTATCCCGCTCGGCAACCGCTTGCCGCGGTGTTGCTGATTCATGGGCTCTTTGAAGACAATCTGATCATTTATAAATACTACATCTCTCAGCTTGTAGAAAATGGATTGCAGGTGTTCATCCTGTTTCTGCCCTTTCATTATTCGCGCAAGCCGAAAGAAAGCGTTTTCAGCGGGGAACTTTATTGGAGCGGCGACCTGAACCGCAGCGCTTTGGCCTATAAACAGGCGGTATATGACGCCTACCACCTTTTGAAATATATCAAGAACACGGTGGCCAAGCCGATCTTACTGAACGGCTTTAGCATGGGCGGAGGAGTAGCGTGGACGCTGTCATCATTAGTGGAGGTTGAAGCTTTGTTTGTGGTGAATCCGGTCTGCAATTTTTCCGATCTCGTTTGGAATCGACGGCTATTCTCGACAATCAAATCCGATCTTGAACAAAACGGATATATATTGGACAAAGTGACCCGGCAATTCGCCCATTTTGATCCGATAAACTGCCTTCCCAAAGCCAATTCGATTGAAAATGTCGCTGTCGGCTATGGAATATTTGATCAAATCAGCAGCACCGACAATTATCAAATGTTGATCGATAAATGGCAAGTGCGGCGTGTTTTACCTTACAACGCCGGTCATCTTAATATATTGAGAGTTCCGAGACTTGCACAAGATGCAAAGGACTTGATTTTATCCAGGAAACACGATGAATTACTGTGATTTTCTCTTTAACTGCAAAAATGATTGGCTTGAAAACACAGCGTTGATTGATGCTGTAACGGATCGGCGTTTTAGTTATCGCGAACTGCAGGTCGCGGTGAGGCGAATGGCCAGTCAGCTCCGTTTGCTGGGATTGAAACCCGGGGATGTGTTGGCCATTCATTTATACAACAGCGCTCAAGTGGTGATCACCCACTTGGCATCGCAGTATGTGGGATGTGTTTCCTGTCTGCTTGATCCGCTGAATACCCCTCATGCCCTCGACTATTATTTGAAGGATTCCGGGGCAATATGCCTGTTTACCCATCTCAAGAAAGAAGAAATTCCCAATCTCCCGCGAGAGGTGCGGGTCATTGAAGAGGCTGAGATTGACGATTTGTTTACCAAGCAAGTCGATGATCAACTCCACCAATCTTTTTCATTCCAGGAAGACCAGGTCGCCGCTATTTTTTATACGTCCGGCACCACACATTTCCCCAAAGGTGTCCTGTTATCGCCCAAAAATTTTCTTTCTCACGCGAGGATTTTCTCTCGTTGTTGTTACAACTATCTGCCGAGTGACAAATTACTCTGCTTTGTGCCTTTTTCACACGGATATGGCTCCAAATCCTTGTTCATCCCCTGCCTGCAGGCGGGGGCGACATTCGTCATTTTCAAATCGTTTCAGCCCTACAAGGTGGTTGAGATCATTGAACGAGAGGGTATTACTCATCTTTTCGGCGTGCCCTCTCATTATCAGCAACTGCTGAGAAAGGATGAACTCATCGCGCCGTTGAGAAAGCTCAAGGCGGCTTTTTCCGCTGCTGCGCTGCTGCAACTGGAGACCGCTCGCTTGTGGAAAGAGAAGGTGGGTTTTTATCTGGATGAAGGCTATGGCTTGATCGAGACCTGCACCGGCGTCATTTTTCGCACCGGAAGACTGCCGGATCGATTGGGAAACATCGGCGGATATCCGTCGGATCTCATTGATGTCGAAATCATGGATGAAGAGAGACATATTTTACCTCTGCAGGAACGCGGCGAAATTGTCGTGCGCGGAGACAGCGTCATGAAAGGTTATCTCAACAAGCCGGCGGAAACAGCCGCCGTGCTCGTCAACGGATGGTTCAGTACCGGCGATATGGGTTATAAAACTACGCTGGGTGATATTGTTCTCACCGGCAGATTAAAGGATGTGATCAATATCGCGGGGATTAAAGTCGCGCCTTTCGAAGTAGAATCGGTGCTCAACGACCACCCTGAGGTCATCGAGTCCGCTGTCGTCGGCGTGGATGACGAAATATATGGAGAAGTGGTAAAAGCCTTTGTCAAGCTTACACCCCATGCGAAAGTTGATCATAGGAATCTCCAGCTTTACCTGCAGAAAAAACTGATGAATTTTCAAGTGCCGAAGGAAATCGTTTTTTTAGAACATTTTCCGCGCAATAACATGGGCAAAATAGATAAAAAAGCACTAAAGTTGCTTTAGAGATCAAAAAGAGGAAAATTGTGCAGCCATTTTCATTTCCGCCCGTTAAGAAAAAATATTTCCATCGTTTTTGCCGTATTGCCGCAACCGCCGCTCATTTTCCCCCGACGATTGTCAGCAATCAGCAGATCATCGATCAAGGCGGATTGTCGGTGACAGATAGTGCGATGCGCAAGGGGCTGGGTGTGGAACGTCGACGCATCGCTGAAAAAGGGATAGCGGATTCTGATTTGCTGGCCGAGGCTGCGAGAAAGTGCCTCGATCGTGCCGGTTTGCTGCCGGAAAATTTGAGCAAACTCCTGGTGACCAAGTTTATCGGGGATCGTATTCTGCCGATGACCGCCGCCTTGGTGCAAAGAAAACTCAAAAGTCCATTGGCTTTTCATGCGCTCGACATCGACGGCGGCATTACGGCATTTCTGAATGCTTTGGATTATGCTGTCCGCTGTTTCAGCTCCACCGCTTCAAGTGATCAGCATATTCTCATCGTTTCCGGCGGAACTCACACGGCTGCGATCAGCAAAACCGATCCGCGTCTCGCCTTTTTATTCGGCGATGGTGCGGCTGCGCTTTTGCTGTCGTCGAGTGCGGACCAACATTTTCTGGCTTCCTATTTTTACACCAACTATCATTACTATCAATCCGCCGGCTCCCGGCAGTTGAAAATGGATAAATGGCTGTCTGACGATATCTATGAAAAAGGAAATTATGCGCTGCTTTACGATTTTTATCGCATGGACAATTGGAAAGAGACGATTGATTTCACCCTCGAGGCGGCTCGAGTCACGCGCGATAATCTGTTGCTCGAAAGTGGTTTATCGATGAAGGATATCGATTGGGTATTGGTGACTGAAAACAATAAGAAAATCCATGAGCTGACGTGTGAGACATTGAGTGTGCCGCCTGAAAAAACGATCACTGTTTTGAATGAATACGGAAACACCATGTCGGCAATGTTGCCGATTCTCCTGGACAAATTGTACACGGAAGAACGTTTGCAGTCCGGGATGACTGTTATGCTGATATCTCATGGAGAGGGCGCCAGCGGCGGCGGCATGATTTATCGCGTCTGAACAGAAAAGGAGATTGATCAAGATGCAGGTTGAACAGCAAAGTGAAGTATATCGAACCGCTAAAAAAATTGTCACGGATTACCTGCGGCTGAATGAAGACGAAATTCAACCCGATACCCATATGGTGGATGATATCGGTGCGGATTCGCTCGCGTTGGTCGAGTTGGGATTCAAGTTTTCTGAAACGTTCGGAGTCCCCATCGTCGACACCAGTGATGACAAACTGGTCTTTAAAAATCTCGTTCATTTCATTGAAGAACACATGTCCGAGAAAAAAACGGATTGATCATTGAGGATGTAAATGCTTTCCACACTCACATACCCTGAACCTGTATTATCCGATTTTCATCGCTTTTCCCGAATCCTTGCGACGAGCTATTATGTGCCGGAGCAAATTGTCAGCAACGATGATATCATTCGCCAGCATGACCTGATCGCCACCGACCGGGCTGTTCAATACAGCCTGGGAATCAAGGAGAGACGATACGCTGATAAGGATGTCATGGTGTCCGATCTCTTGGCGGAAGCCGCCAAGCTCTGTCTGGAACGAGCTGATCTGGATCCGGAGAAATTGGATCGAGTGATTTATACCAAACTTATGGGTGATTATATTGTTCCGGCCACCAGTATCGCTGTCCTGCAGAAGCTGAACCTTAAAAAAGGATTGCCTGCTTTTGATATTTCTGCGGCCTGCAGCGGTTTTGTGCATCTTTTGGATATGGCGCTTCGTTATATCGATTCCGGCGATGATTATGTGCTCATTCTGGGCGGCGATATCAGCACCCGTGGTTCACTCACCAAAAGTAAAAAAGACACCCGCACCATCTTTCTGCAGGGCGATGCTGTGGTGGCGATGTTGCTCGGCGTTTCAGAGGAACCTCATTTTTTAGCTTCGTATCTGTACACGGATCATTCCTATTATGATTACTCTTACATTCCTTTTGGAACCGAATTGCTGAATAAAACCCAATCCTTTAATAATGAAATGTTTAATATGCAGATGCCGGATGGCATGGTCATCCACGAGTCGGTTCTTGATTCCTGTGAAATTGTCACCCATAAACTGCTTCAGCAGGCGAACCTTACCCTGGCAGACATTGATGTGTTCATCACCAGCGATCAGACGCTGATGACCTGGGAAGCGCAATTGAAAAGAATGAATGTGGCGAAAGATAAGAGCGCCAGTATGTTTTTCAAATATGGGAACACGGTGGCTGCGATGAGTCCGATCAACCTTCATGAAATGATTGCAAGCGGTCGCCTGACTCGAGGACAGACCGTTCTGTTCATGGCGCACGGAGCAGGTGCGAGCGGAGGCGGATTTATTTTTCGATATTGAATCCCTTCATTCGTCCCGTTTGATCATGAAATAGCCCACAACCGATGAGTCAATAAGAGGAAAAAGGCAATCGCAAAATGGCTAAAGTATTATTAATCTCCTGCAACATCACTCAAGAACCTTATCCGGTCTATCCATTGGGTATGTCGATGGTGGCTGAAGCGGTGCGCGAACACGGTCATGAGGTGCACGAGTGGGATATCAATGTGCAGGGCAAAGACGCTCCGAGCATTCAGGCCGTCATTCGTCAAGTGCAGCCGCACTATGTGGGACTGTCGCTGCGCAACGTCGACAGCGCCAATTATAACAAGCCGGATGCGTATATCACGGAGTATAAAAATGTTGTCGCCGCCATTCGTCAAGTGACCACAGCACCCATCATTCTGGGCGGATCCGCATACACGATTTTCCCTGATTTGATTTTAAAAGAGTTGGGTGCTGATCACGGTGTGGCCGGCGAAGGGGAAAAAGCGTTCTGCTCTTTACTCGATCAGCTTGAAACAGACCCGGATTCGGCCTATCCGATTTATTATAATAATCCGGCCTTGAGCGGCAGCGAATTCTCGACCTCAAAACGGAATGAACTTCTCACTGATTTCTATTTGAAGAACGGCGGCATGTTGAATGTTCAAACCAAAAGGGGATGCCCGCATCGTTGCGCCTATTGCAGTTATCCCTTGCTCGAAGGCAAAAAATACCGCCTTCGTCCTCCCGTGGAAGTGGCACATGAATTTGAAGAGCTGACGCAGAAATATCATGCGGATTATATTGCCATAACCGATTCAGTTTTTAATGATGCCGGGGAACATTACCTGAGGATTGCCGAAGAATTGGTGCGGCGGCAAATATCGACGCCGTGGATGTGTTTTCTCCGCCCGGATGATTTTCAAAAAGACCAAGTCGATTTGCTGGTCAGGGCTGGCCTCAAGGCAGTTGAGTGGGGGAGCGATTGTGCAACCGATACGACTCTCCAGGCCATGCACAAAGATTTCACTTGGAATCAGGTGGTGCATTCCAATAATCTCTTTGCCCAGCATGGCGTCTCCAATGCCCATTTTATCATTTTCGGCGGGCCTGGCGAGACAGAGGCGACTCTGGATCAGGGTCTCATCAATCTGCAGAGTTTAACCCATTGCGTGATATTTGCCGGAATCGGGGTGAGGATATTCCCGGGGACCGCTGTTCATCGATGGGCTTTGGAGGAAGGCAAGATTACTCCGGACCAAAACCTCCTGCCGCCCATCTACTATTTCTCCGACAAGGTGGATCGTGCAGTCATGCACGATAAAATTCTGGCATCATTTGCGCGTCGTATGGATCGAATTT
>RPQV01000014.1 GCA_003818595.1 Calditrichota bacterium | reverse complement strand
GATGCTTTGCTGCTGAAGATACTCACTTTTTTTATAAAGACCAAAGGATGAATCTGCCATGGTTTCATTGGTGAACTTGATCGTTTTCCCGGCCATGATGCGTCTTATGGGGCCGATGATCTGTCCTTTCTCCAAAGGTTCTGTAATATAGAGCGCGCGATGAATCATTGGATCATGAGGATCATCGAATTTGACTGATTTCCCCGGCAGGGAATCAGAGCCTGAAAGTTCAAAACAGCATCCGGCGTAAGTGGCCTTTTTTGCCGACAAACGATCGCTGACCGAATCAGCAGTCACGGGATCAGTCAAGGTGACAAAGTTGACATCATATTCTCTGCCTGCAGCCCGATATGCTGTTTCCAGCTCTTTCCAGACCCCGGGGTTGCCGCGTCATATCTGATCAGAAACCACAATATTGCGTGCGGCAACCCCGGGGTCTGTTTCACTATTCTCTTGCAAAATCCTCCACAATTTTATATTTTACAGCGGGAATGCACGGCGGCCTGGTGGCGCCCGCGGTCTTCAAAACCGTTGTGAGGCAGTGCTCCTGTCTTGGGTGGGTTCGATTCCCACACATTCCCGCCATCAAGGGTTTATGCAGGGCGCATGAACCCTTTTCTTTCATCCGTAACGACGCAGCCGATGACAGAATTACTGAAAATTGCCGGATTGATGGGATTAGGAATCGTCGCCGGACTGATCAATGTCATGGCCGGCGGGGGATCGACCCTGACCATGCCGATATTGATCTTCATGGGACTCGATGCGGCCACGGCAAACGGCACCAACCGGGTGGCGATATTTTTTCAGAACCTGTTCGCGGTCTTTTCCTTTCACCGGGAAGAGTTTTATCATTTTTCCAGCGTGCTGCACTACGCCGCATGGGCGATTCCCGGGGCAATCATCGGCTCTCTGGTCGCGGTGCGCATCGATGATCAATTGTTCCAAAAGATTTTGGCGGTGGTCATCATCGGCGTGATGATCAGCGTCATGCTGCCTCAGCGACCGGCCGCCTCCCGACCATTGATTTCACACCAGTGGCTGATTTATCCGGTTCTGCTTTTTATCGGTTTCTACGCCGGATTCATTCAGGCCGGCGTCGGCTTTATATTCATGGCGGCATTCTTTCATATTTTGAAACAAAACCTGGTGCAGGTGAACAAGAGCAAGGTGTTCATCATTTTTTTCACCAGCCTGCCGGCGCTGATCGTCTTCGCCCTGTCGGCCAAGATTCATCTGACCTATGCCCTGGCGCTCTCCGCCGGCAATGCCGCGGGAGGATGGTGGGCAGCGCGCTTGACCATCCGCAAAGGGGAAAAACTGATCCGCTGGGTGCTGTTCGCCGCCGTGCTGTTGATGGCGATAAAATTGTTTGGATTGATATAAAGGAGATCAAATGGAGATCGTCTATTTTCTGCTAGCGATCCTTGTGGCGTTTGTCGCGGTTCTGATGGTGCGGCGTATTTATGATGTTCGGCACAACATCCCCCTCTATCCTCAGATGCGCCAATGGACAAAAACAAAAAAGGGGCAGCCTCCGCCTCCCCCTGCCACCCGTTTGTTCATGGCTGTTCGTCGAGGGCAGGCCAGTCAGACCAGCCTGCTGCAAATGGCGAATCAGGAATATCAGGCCTGGCTCTTACGCATCAGCACCGAACTCGATAATCTGATCAAAGAATGGTCTCACCTGGCGTCGTTCGAATGGGGATTCCGCGGCTCGGACTATGGTCTGCCCTCCAACAATGAAAACAACTGGATGCTCTTTGCTACATTCATAGTCGCTGATCATCCCTCCTATCGTCAATGCATGGCCATCCTTGAATCCGACGCCTATTTATTCCTGCGCAACAATTGCGATATTCATCTGTTGTATGGTGAACAGATGGGACAACTGCACAGCCATGTGCACGAATTATTCTGAATCCGCAGGCTTTTTAAATAAATCATCCAGTTTGCGCCGCGCTTCATCGGCTCGGTGAAATATCCGTCCTGCGGTGTCATCGGACGGCGAAAAAAACTCGCAGAAATTGGCCATCGTTTTATCCTCGACCCGCTGCGCCTCCGGCTCGCGGCACTCTTTCCAGGCGACGGGATTATAGAGCGTACAATTTAAACAGCAGCGAAGATAACTTTCGCACTTGAGACAAGTATCCTGTCGAAAGAGTTTCTGCCCCACTTCAAGCTTGATCTCTTGTCCGCAGCGATAACATTTCATTGAATGATCTCCCATGTTTCGATAATCGACTGGTCAAGATAATAAAAATCGGGAAATAATCAAACGAATTGAATCGGCGGATCAATCGATGAACAACCCCATACGCAAAACATCGTGAAACCGTCCGTCGAAAAACACTTCGTTGCGTAAAATGCCCTCGACCTGAAATCCGAGCTCTTCGTTCAGCTTGATGTTGCGGATGTTGGTATTCAAGGTGCTGAGATAGATTTTTTTCAGCTTTAAGAACTGACGACAGTATTGAATCCACAGCTGCGTCGCTTCGCGCGCATATCCCATACGACGCTGGGAAGGATCGCCGATGATCTTGCGCAACTCGGCTCGATGCTGTTCCGAATTATGATCGCAATAGGCGACGGCGCCGACAGGGTTGCCGTTTTTGAGAGTGATGATGCCCAGAATGCAACAATCATGATGAACAAAATCTTCGACATTCATCGTTTTGGCGGTTGTCCGGGAAAGCACGAATTCTCGGCCGACAACATCTTCCATCCACTGTTTGAGCAGATCGAGATCAGAAGGCGTGAAGTTACGGATGAGCAGCCTTTCTCCTTCCAGAGGCAATTTGCAGCACTGTTGTGATCCTGCGACAGTGAGATGCTGGGAGGAATGAGAATTTTCGACCAGCGCGCCGCTGTTCTTCATGGCGATGTCTAAAATGGCGTTAACAAAACGGAGATAGTCAATTTTCTTGAATCCATAATCGAGTGAATCTCTGAAAAAACTGCGCGCCAGAGTCTCGATGGTTTTATCAGGAATATTCGAATCATTCAATCCCATATCAGCCGCCCTCACTTCCTTGATTGACAAGACCGTCATCCATTGTTCAAGTATTACAATACGGAAATTTTCATCCCTTGCGCTTCAATGTCAAAATCAAAAAATCGCGCACGTTCGTTAGCCGGATTTTCGACCAATTCATTTTGAATCCGGTTTGATGCTTCTCGATCTTTGGCGACCATGAAAATAAAACCGCCGCCGCCGGCGCCGAGCAGTTTCGCTCCAAGCAGGTAATCATCGACGCGGGAGAGTATACCCTCGATTTCCGCCGTGGTCTGTCCCTGATCGAGCCGCTTATTCAGCGTCCAGGCCAAATGGATTTTATGCCCGAACTCATCAATGCGTCTATGGTCGAGATCATCTTTCATCTCTCCTGCCAAATTTCCCAGTTCAGCGAGGGTTGTCAATGCCTCTTTTTCCCGGCGGAGATATCGTCCAACGACCTGGCGAAGCAGATTTTTCGCCAGTCGGCGATAGCCGGTATAATATAACAAAAACCGATCGCGCAGATCGACGCCCGGCTGTTTCAAATGCGTCCACGCCAGGGTGGGCGTCTGATTAAAGCCGGGACTGGTGGTGATGAGCTTGACCCCGCCGGCGACGCCGCCGATTTGATCCTGCCAGCCGCCGCCGGTGGTCATCAATTGTTCCAGATGGCTGGTGCGGGCGTAAATCTCTTCGCGCGACATCTCTTTTCCGGTGAGCCGCGCCAAGGCCGTGATCAAACCGGCGCCCAGGATGCTCGATGTACCCAATCCGGAACCGGCCGGCAGAGCACTGAACAGCGTCAAATCGATGCCGCCGCCGAGATCAGCCAAAAGCGCGCTCAATGTGCCGCGATAACCTTCAGGAACCAGACCCGCGGCGTAAAATGCCGCTTTGGGAAGCGAAAGCCATTCTGTGGGATCTCTGAAATCGTCAAGTTGCTCGATGGTCGTCAAGGTCTCGCGCTTGCCCAGATCAATGGAATTAATCCCGATCACGCGTTCTCCGGCGCGAATTTTCCCGACCACCTGAATCGGAAATTGTCCGTTGAGAATCACCGATGCATTGAGCACCGCGCCGCCCCGTTCAAAACAGATCGGTGGTGTGTCAGTCCAGCCGCCCGCAAAATCAAGACGGGCGGGAAGCATCACCCAGACCACTTCATCTTCGCGCAGCCGCAATCGAGTTGGAGCATTTTGCAAATGAGCCAGTCCTTCGTTGACGGCATCGCGGATGGTGGTGAATGCCTGTTGTTGCCAATACTCGCCCGTTTCCTCATTTTGATTTTCCCGCTCGACTTGTCCCAACCAGAATTCCAGACGCGCCTTGAGATTGAGAGAGGAGGTCGTTTGAATGCCCTGCTTGAGCTGGTCCGCGATGGTGCGCAAATCCTCCTGATTGCGCGCCAGTTCCATCAGCTGTGCGAGGGAGAAATCGGGATCGAGTAATTGAGCATCCAATGATTCAAGGCGAGTGCAGCGTTCGATATCGGCGCGATGGTCGATCAGCTTTTCCTGATCAGCCTGGTGCAGTATTTCCGCCATGGACAGACGTTCCGCCTGCAACCATGCCGGAGTGAATCCGTTCTTTTGCAGCGACAGCGCCAGTTCAATCGCTTGGCGCGGTGAAGCGCAGCAGGGGAAAAAGCGGGCGTTCCAAAGATCGCGAGGGCAATTTTGAGGCCAGAGGTGCTCAGCCGAAATCCCCATGGTCTGCAATTTCTCCGGCAGCGGGCGATGCAAAAAAGTAGAGTCGTCGCCTTTGAATGAATCGCGCAGGCCGTAGAGCAGAGCGGCCCAACGGTTGTCATGAAGGGGAACCACGGAAAGACAAAAGCCGAGCTGCAGATGAATCGGACCGGAATTCTGCGGGATTCCGGTGAGAATATTTTCGCCTTCCAACACCATCGAATCGTCCAAATGGCAACCCTCGATCAGACTCGGAGATTGCGCCTGGATCTGCTCTGTCCTGACGAGTGTATTGTACACCCATGAATGTTTCAGCTCGGGAAATTCAGCGGCATTGGATCGTACCGAATTGTTAAAGTGATACTGCACCGAAGCGTGGGTCAACGTATAGAAATTATTCAGCATTTCCTCGCTGCGGCCGACATGGTAAAAGCCGCAATAGGGCAGACAATTGACGAATAAGGGAACGGTGCGGAGGTACTCCTGATCCGGCAGGTCGTATTTGGCTTTCACCGCGTAGAGGATTTCATGGTAAAGATTATAGTTCTTTCTCCCGCTCAGAATCGATGTTTTGAGTGCGTCACACTGTAAAAAGAGATTGACCGCATCCGGCGCCATATTGAGAATTCCGGTGTCGATCCAAACACGATGGTTGAAATCCACAGCGCCCGCAGCATTCAATGTTTCGATGTCGGGTTTTTGCAGCACATCGACGGCGGGAACCGCATGCCGTTCCGGTTTGGCGACCACGTACACGCCGAAAAATTGCCCATTCTCGGCACTCTCCGGATAGGCCACTCCGGTCAGTCCGGTTGCGGAAAAATACATGGCCGCCGGATCAAAATTGAGCAGGACATCGCCGCTGGCGATGACGATCTGGCCGTCGGTCAAACAGGGAGTCTGGGCGTAATTATCGAGCATCACATCGAACAACGCAAGATAATCGGGCGCCGGCAGGGGGGTGAACAGTTTGCCGACCACCGAGTAGGCCGGAAGCCGACGACTGTCTCCGCCACTATGCAGCAGCAGAATTCTTTTGCGGAAGACATTTTTCCCAAACAACGCCAACAGTTGATCGAGCACGTAAAAGGTACTGCCGCCCGAACCGATGCGACGACCGTCAGGATCGGCGATGACAATGAATTCGGTGTCCGGCAATTTGCCGCGCTGTCGGCGCCACTGCAGCTGGATGCGATAGCCCTTCGCCTGTTCTTCATTCGCGGCTGTGAGCACACAGAGATCAAATGGATTCGTTCGGGGGTTCAAAGGGCCTCACTATAATCATTTCGGTCAATGAATCGGCGGCCGAACCATTCGAGCACCAGCCATAGTTGGAATTCCCAACCATTCTGGTCTCGATTCAGCTCATTTTCGACCTGGTGAATGCGATAATACCCTGCGCGAAATTCAGCATATCCCCAGTTCAACGGGCGCCAATGGACAACCGCGTTGAGGCGCGTGGATGATTCAACCACTCCGGTCGGGAACGGTTCGGAATAGCTCTGTCCCGGCGGCAGATTCCGCCACGGGGTATCAAACGGTTTGTTGATGCGCCCTTCTCCGCGACGACGTCGATCGACTGTCAGTTGAGCTTTCAGTCGCGTCGAATGACGCCATTTCAATCCCGCCAGCACGCGGTCAAAATCATTGCCGAGGAAATGGCCGATCGGGACTCCCCGATGCAGGTACTTTTCCCACGCAGCGCCTTGACCATTATAGGTTCGATTGGTGATTAGAGTGTATTCTGCGAAAATATCGAATCCGGAACAGGAGAATGGATCAGCGACATTGACACCAGTCAACACCCCCAGCTCGGCCGGTTCTCCGCGATCATCCTCATTTTGGTTTTCCAATTGGATATCATCCACCAGAAAACTGCCGTAACAGGTCAGCCGCTTCAACGGCATCACCATCAGGTCGAGGCTCGCCATCACATTCGTCGTTTGCGGGCCGTTGTGTTCCTCGCCGGTAAAAAAGATCACCGGATTCATCAACGCCAAATCAAGCCCGGCGCCCGGCCCGCCATACAACACGGTTTCGCTGATGCCCAGGCGAAATCTCTCAGCCACGCGCCATTCGAGACGATGGCCGGAAAGATAGCGATATTCATAAACACTCTTGAGCGACGCATCAATCTGGGTTCGATCCAGGGAAGCGGTAAAAAAAGAATAGCTGACCAGGCGATTTTGCCAAGAAAGGTAGAGGTGATCCAGCGGTCGACTGGCGGATGAGATTAATAACGCCGCATCCTGCCCCGGTCCCCAAATCAGGTAATCCCGTCCAAACTTGAATGAAAAACGATCGGTTGCGTAGAGCAGATAGGCCTGATCGGTAAAAGCCGCCAGCCCGTTTTGTCTTTTGCCGATATAGGACGAATCAGCGTCCAGTTGATTGTCAACCAGAAACGAGGTAAACGCCTGGAAATGATTTCCCCGCGTCGCTCCTGCGCCGAGGTACTGGGTGAAATGAGTCAGCGTGTTGTGCGCATGCTGCAGACCCTGGTCAAATTCAAACCAGCCGAAAATCGCATCTGCCGGATTGTCAGCGCAGCATGATCGAAACCCGTTTCCTCCCCATTCTGCTTTCGCCGGCAAGCCGACGGCACACAAATTCTGCAGTGTATGCGGGCGTTGCAAAGGTGACAGTTCCCAGTACTCCCCCCGCAGTTGGAAATAACGCAAGTCATCCTGAATCCAGTGTGTGGGGCGGATCGTCTGAGCATGAGCCCAGGCGGCGAGGGCAATCAAGCCGATTATAATTCGAGTTTTCATCAGTAGGCGTTTTTGTTCAACAAGCCTTTATAAAAGGTCAGCAATATAATACGCATATCAAAGGAAAAAGACCAGTTTTCGATATAATACAAATCAAATTGAATCCGTTTTTCGATGGACGTGTCACCGCGAAGGCCGTTGACTTGAGCCCAGCCGGTCAGTCCGGTTTTCACCTGATGGCGAATCATATATTCGGGGATATTTTTACGGAACTTTTGCGCAAAATAGGGTCTTTCCGGCCGCGGACCGACGACGCTCATATCACCCTTGAGAATATTCCAGAATTGTGGTAGCTCATCCAAAGAGGTGCGACGCAGAAATTTTCCGATGAGGGTCACGCGATCATCATTGGGGCGGGTCCAACGGGTATCGCTCTCGGCGGTTGTTTGGAAGGTCATGGTGCGAAATTTGAAAAAATTAAAGGGCCGTCCCTGGGTGCCCAGTCGTTCCTGAATGAAAAAGATCGGACCGCGCGACGTCAGCTTGATGAGCAGAATGATCATCAAAGCCAGGGGACTGATGAGCGTCAAAATCAGCAGACTGAAAGCAATATCAAATAGGCGCTTCAGAAAAACGTATTGCCAGGTATCCACCGGATTCGGCCGCACGCCGATCAACGGTATACCGTTAAGATTCAACACTTTGGCGCGGGGATGGATAAATTGAAACAAGTCGGGAATGATATTGACCTCGATTCCCGCATACTCGCATTCGCGAACCACTTTGGCCAGATGACGCGATTCATTCATTCCCAGTGCAACCACGACTCTATCAATCATCTGTGATTCCAGAATGGCGGAAATTTCCGCCAGTTTGCCGAGTATCGGAATCGGGGACTCGGGAATTTGGACCACCTTGTCATCCAAAAAGCCCACGACCTGATAGCCGGTCTCCCGATGGCTCGTGATTTCATAAGCAAATCGGCGCGCTGTGGCGCCTGCACCGATGATGAGCAAATTGCGTTTATTGTATCCTCTGATGCGGGCATCAGCCAAAAAGCTCCTGAAAAGGTGATGCCAAACACCCAGCACGAGATAAGAGAGCGGGGTGAAAATAATGAGCAGCAGACGCGAGACATCGAATGACTTGAAAAGAAAACCTACAGAAGTATAGAGAAACAGGGTGAAGATCAAGGTCATGGCAAGGGTTCGCCAATCCGTCCAGCGGGTTTGAATTCGCTTTGAGGCATACAGTCCGAATACTTGAGCGACGAAAATCCAGAGTACAAGAAGCAGGACCAGGTTGGGAACATAAAGTGCCAGCGGTGGAACTTTTTCCATCCCTGCAGTCAGCGGAAAAAGGGCAAATCGGATATGGTAGGAGGCGATGAAACAACAGGCGAACAGCGACAAATCCAAGAGCCGCCACAGACTTTTCAAATAATTCGAGTTTTCACGAAGCATGCAGCAAATCCTTTTGCAGGCCGCCTGAATGACACAGCCTACTCAGCAGGAACTCAAATTGGTTCGATATCTTTTCACGGACAAAATGTTCTTCCGCATAATGACGTCCATTTTTACCCATAGATTGCAACTTTAGTTTTGCTGTTTTTAGTTCGAATATTTTTTCTCCCAGGCATTTTTTTGAATCAGCGGACCATAAAACGCCCGCCTCTATTTCTCTGATCATTTTTGCCGCATAGTTATCATGTGGAATATCCGCTAAAAGCGGACGAGCGGCACAAAAAGACGACCACACCTTTGACGGTACACAATAGCGGCCTGCATCCGGCTGGAGGAGGACGAGGTGTACATCTCCGGACGCCAGCACTGCAGAAACGTCCTCAGCCGATTGGAGAGGCAGAAGGAGCAGATTTTCCAGCTGCAGCCTCACTTTCTCCTGCTGCAGCCAGGGCATAGCCACGCCGTTCGAAAGAATGACCAATTTTATGTCCGGATCATGCCGCACATATTTAGCGGCATCCACAATGCTTTGCGGATTTTGTTTCATTCCCAGAGTGCCGGAGTAGAGCACGACGAATTTATCAGTCAACTCCCATCGTCGCGAAAAATCATTTACTTTCGGCAGCGGCACAATTTTCTCCACGGGCGCCCAATTTGGAATAAAAAAAATGCGGTCAGCGCAGGCGCCCCACGCCCGGGCGAGATCTCCGAATTCGGGCGAGATGACAATCAACGCTTCCGCACCGCGGACGATCTTTTTTTCCCAATGCTCAGCGTAAAGTCCAATGAGCGCTCCCAGACAGCCGAATTTTCGTGATAAAATAGAACGCATTGCCAGACTGAGAGCGTCCTGCCACCACAGAATAAAGGGAATTTTCTTTCTCTTACAATATGTGAACAGGGTTCCCAAAGCCGCCAAAGGCACGTTGGTCGAAATGACGACATGCGGTTCGAGCTTTTGGACCATCGCCATGGACTGATGGCCATACTCTTTTTCCGCCCGCCGGCGTTTGATCAGGTTGTCCTTTTGATTATCAGGAATAGTGATATCCATGACGCGCAAACGCGGCATCTCGATTGTCAGGGCGCCGCGAGGACTTGCGCTGGCGGAAGAAAATAGATAGCTGACCTCGTGCCCTCGTTGGGCAAGCGCTTCCGCCAAATCCATGGAAAAAGCATACCCGCCGTAATCGTTGAGCATGATATGCACTAATCATTGCCCTCATAAAAAGTTCTATATAACCCAACATAACGTTCACCAAGCAACGTCAGGTCAAATTTGCCGCGGATGGTTTGGTGCATCAGTTGTCGATCCCACGGATGCGCTGCCAGTCGGTCAATCTCCTGCAGAAGATGCTCAGGATCATCCGAATCATAGAGAGCACCGTAATAAACATTCTCCCGAAAGGGAGGAATATTTCGGGCCAGCACTGGCGTGCCTGCACATTGGGCCTCGATATTGGTTTTCCCGAATGTCTCGAGATGCGAGAGATTGAGAAAAACGTCAAAATCATTATAATGAGAATTCAATTCCCTCGGGTTGCCGATAAACGGGAAAAGATCGACAAAGCTGTATTGCGTCAATATTTTTTGTGTTTTACTCGTCATGTGGCCGATCAGCCTGAATCGATACTGGCGTTGACGCTTCTGCTCTACGGTGGAAAGCAGGCGCAAAAGCGATTCTATTCCTTTTAAATAGAAATCAGGTTTGGCGGCGATCACGCCAATGGTGATGAATGGCTTGGGAGGACGTGAGCGAGGCTTGAAATCATCGCAATTGATGCCCGGCGGAATGATCACAAACTCGCGATCTTTAAAGTGACTGGCCTGCAGGAGATCAGCGGCAAAGCGGGAGAGGACGACAACCTTGAGACTTTTCAGGGCGCCAAACAACTCTATCTTGCGCCGATGCAGGAATCTGCTCCAATCGACCCATGTGCCGGGATAGACATCAAGCTGCGGACAGTGATGACAAAGGGTCTGCCATTTCAGACATGAATGAGTGAGACTGCAGCGTCCGGTCAGCGGCCACATGTCATGGAGAGTGAGAACGACATTTTTATTTTCGAGCAGATTTAAGGAACGAATATCAAAATAATAACCCTGGAGGTGGTGCAAATGAATGATATCAAAATCAGCAATGATTCTTTTCATCATCGGGTTCCATCCCGGCGCATAAATACTGTCGAAACCCAACGCTTTCGTCCGCAGCCAATTACAGGCGATAAAGGCGACAGGCAGACGTCGATTGATGATTCGGTCGCCGGTGAGGGTCTCGCGCGGGCACCACAAGTGAGAAATGAACTCCGGAGAGCTGAGCAGCGCCCGATGAATATCCAGGACATGGCGTCCAGCCCCTCCTTTTCCAATGGAGGAAGTCATTCGCAGAACCTTATAGGGTTTCATCTGCGGCTCTGATTTTTTCAATCATTGATAGAGCTTTTTCGAACGCCTCATCGACGGTGATGAGCTGCAGACACGTCTGGTGACTGCACATGGTTAATTTGCAGCCCTGACAATCGACAGGCTTTCTCAGGACGATGTGTCCCTCGCCGAAAGGATGCCACTTGAATGGAATATCGCGGGCTGAAAAAATCGCCAGGCAGTGCGTCTGCACGGCGGCTGCCAAATGCATAGCACCTGTATCATTGCCGATATAAAGCCGGCAGCGTCTGAGCAGCTCCGCGGATTCCCGTACCGAGAATACGCCGGCAGCATTCAATCCGCATTTCCAGCGGGACAGCAGTTCATTGCCCAATTCCCGATCCTCATCCCCGCCGACGACGACCGGGGTCACGCGAAATCGGGAGAGAATTCTTTCACCCAGGTCTGCGAATCGATCAAGAGGCCAACGCTTGGCCTGCATCTTAGAACCGGGAGCAAAAGCGATTAAAAACTCTGTTTTGATCACCGCCGAATGAGCAGTGCTCCAGCGATCAACAGCGAGCTTTTCTTTTGAGCCCAACAGCAAATCGAACTTGGTTTCAGAACAATCAACGCCGTCAAGCGCCAGACGGTGAAGGATGCGTTGCGCCTCATGCAATCCGTCCGCATCATCGCTGACCGGATGAAATCCTTTGAATCCAAGGAAATGATTGATACCGGCAAGACGGAAAAACAATTTGTCACGATTGACCTGAAGCGGCTGTCGCAGTGAAGGAACCAAGTACGCAACCGCATCATAATGATATCTTCGCAAAGCTGCAAGGATCGACCATTGAGCAGCCATGCCGCATCGCTTTGCGGCGCCGCCTTTTTCAAAGGTGAGTATTTGTTCAAAGAATTCGGTTCCTCGAAACAATTGTTCCGCAGGCACATATTTCCCCTCGATCATCATATCGGTGAGAAGGCTGAATGAGGCGCGAGTGAACGTTTTGGCCAGCGCCCAATAGGAGGGTACCACCATCAGGGTATCACCCAAATGGCCGATATGAAAGAGTAGAATTCTGTTCATTGATCTCATAGCGCAAGGTTCAGCATTGAAACAGGCGACCTATTTCATCAAATATCCCCTGATTGGCCGTTGGGAGCAGTTCATATTTCGCTGCCTGATGGCGAATCTTCATCGCCGATGCATCGAGGCGAAACGATTCACTTCGATGAGACTCTGCTCCGCACGCAATTTGAGGATTCGGTCCCGCTCGTCGATTATCTGGCAGGCGATGATAAAAAAGAAAAAGAGAATTTGAATCGAATAGGAAATGAATAGAGAATCATTTAATATCCAGACACAAACGGCAAACAGGATGACATAAAAGTGGTAGAAATCCAATTGATCCAACTTTTTCTTAAACAACGGCTTTACCATAAAAAACAAATAGAACAGGGTGGCAATAATGCCGTAGCGGACAGTGAACAACAATCCGCTTTCACTGGTCGGCGCCGATTCATTGCCAACGACTTTGCCATTCTCGAACGCCACGTCTATACCGAAATCATAAAAAGGTATATAATATCCATGACCCCAGAGTGGTTTATCGTGAATCATTTCCACCAATGTGCTCCATAGCACTTCTCTTCCCGCCAACAGATGATATTTCTCGGGCGGGATGAACCGAAGATGAATTTTTTCATTAATCGAGGTGAAAAATTCATAGACGTAATAATAGAGACCCTGATTGAAAATGATCAAATAGATAATAACGCCGGCAAAGGCGATCAGATAAAATGCGATGATCATGCGAATCTTCAGAAATCGAAAGATCAGAACCACGGCCAAGAGCAGGATGGCGATCTGCCCCAAGCGCGCACCCGATACAATCAGAAAATAAATGCTCAAAGCGACAGTGAGCAGATGAATCCATTTACGTTGCCAAACCAGGTAGATACCTGAGATCAAAGAAAGGACCGACAGATAGACGCCAAAGTGGTTGCCTGCCGAGTAGACTAATTGGGCTCTTTCATCGACACCGTCGCACAGCCAGAAATATACCGGCGGAGCACCTGGAAGATTGTAGGCGGTCAACACGGTGGAGAAAATCAGAACGAAATAAAAATAAGCGGTCAATGATAAAAAGGTTTTGGTGAAATACTTGTTGTAATCCTCATAATAAACAACATAGTAAAGAATGAGATAAATTGTATAGATCGCGATCATGAATTGCAGTGAATTGAGCACGAGTTTAAATTCAAATCGATGAATCGCCAAAGAGACCAATAAACCGCAGGACAGCAATATCATCGGCAGATTCAACGGCGGAAAATCCCGCTTTTTCTGCACCAGTTTGCCGACAACAATTCCCAGCAGGATGACCAACCAGACGATCGAAAAATAGCGGGAAACATCGTACTCCAGCGTGACCGTAAAGGACTGAATGACAATGACGGTTAAAAACAAAAGCTGAGTTACTTGAAACATTTCACTATTCCGACTTGAGCGAAAAGATTGTCGGATCGATTTTAACAAATCGAACAGACATGTATGCAAGGGATACATTCCACAGAACCATCGTCACGGCGGTCGCGATCGCAGCGCCCGTTGCCGCATATCGTGGAATTAACAGAAAATTGATGACCAGATGAAAAAGCATAAAGCAGAACATCACTCTTCCCATTGCTTTTTGGTTTCCGCTCATATTGAGTAAAAAAGATGCCGGGCCGGAAAAGGATTTGAAGGCATGGCCGAGCATCAGCAGCAGGAGCAATTTGTACGCCTGAGGAAATTCATTTCCGAAAAAACCTAAAATGGGTTTGCCCCACAGCGACAAGATCAGAACGGTAAACAGGGTGACCACGCCGAGAAAAGCCGCCGACAGCCGCATGATATTCTGGAGTTCCTCATGTTTCTGTGCATGATAAAGTTCGGAAATCATGGGCGCCGCGATTGAATTCACGGCGGTCAGGGTAAAGGAAATAAAAAAAGCAATACGGGTTGCCGCGGAAAAATAGGCGATATCGATGACATCCGCATAGAATCCCAAAAGAAAAAGTGAAGCCTGATTGAAAATGACATTCATGGCATTCATCCACATCATGTCCAGAGAAATTCTGGTCCACTGACGGGATTCCGTTTCCGACTTGGAAAGGGTTAAAGGAGGAATTGCTCTCACCAGCAATCCTGTTCCGATCAGAAAAGTCAACAACACGACGCCGAGGTAGATCAGCCAAGCTTGAGCAGCATCAACGGGTGCATAAAACCTCGAAAAAATGAGCAGCGCGAGAATAAAAACCAGCGGCCGGATGATGCTCTCAGGCAGTTCGGCGAGAACAATATGCTTAAAGCCTCTCAACGCCGATTGGCGAATCATGGTTAGAGAATAAAGCGGAATGGAAAAGGACATGATCAGCAGCGGAATGGTCTGTTTTTCAGTAAAGACAGTGGGGAATAGCCCTAAAAACAGCATCAACAAGAGAGTCATCGCTCCGCTGAAGAGCAGAGAAGAACGAAAAGAGAATGAAAGAATTCCCTTGAGTTCAGCCCATTCCTGCCGAACCTGATATTCCGGAATGAATCGCAGCAGAGACACATCAAAACCGAGGATAGTGAAGATTGAAAGGATGATCAACAGGTTCTGAGCATATGCGAAATAGCCATATTCAGCCGCCCCCAATACGCGGGCAGCGACAATCTGCGCAAGCAGGAGGAAAACCGCGCCTGCGCTTTTGGCCGCTAGAGATGAACCGGCGCCGACAGTAAAAACACGGTTGGTCTTGTTGCGCACGATTCCTTGATACAGCTGTGCAATTTGCCGGTTTGATGTGAGCGTCATGGTATTTCCATCATCGAGGGCCTGCGTCGTCAAATCGAATCTCGCTCACCGGATCGATAAGAATATTCCAGGTTATCGTAATTCCGCTCAAATGGGTACGTTTGTCTTCAATTCGCCGCTTCACTTCAGCGATCGAACTGGCAAAATAATTATTTTGAGCATAGATATTATCATAGTTCAGGTATTTAAGAGAATAGGCGCGTATAAACCAGGCATTAGTATCCTGTGTGAGATTGTTTTTGTCAATGGTAGGCGCAGCGTTGTCCAGAATATTGATGAGAACGTTGGAACAATCCTGAATTGTATTGGAAGAGATATGGGTAGTGTTTTTTTCTCCGATCAGGCTCACCACCTGAAGGCCTACCGTGGCTCCGGATATAAAGTTATGGCTAATCTCCGCCTGTCCCGCATATTCAATACTGCAGCCTGTCCCGGAGTAAAATAGTCCATTATCCGTAATCGTGGATTGCGAATTATTGGAAACGATGCCGGCGCCGTCAACATTTTCTCCAGGTACGCCGGCGATCATATTGTGATGAATAGAGGCGCGGGATCCACCTTCTATACGGACGGCATTATTGCATTCCCAAAATAAGCTTTCACTGATTTGAACATTGCTTTCATTTGCCGCCAATACTCCACGATCACGAATTCGTGTAAAAACCGAATGATCAACTGTCAGAATTCCCCCTTTGGTATTCACACCGACGTCGGCATAGTCAAAACGACTGTAGGAAATTTGGCCATTGCCCTTGATTTCAATAGTTCGCCAGTTGGCGCTGTTCAGGCGATCCAATGTGTTGGCGGTAAAGCAAACCATTTCATCGGGAGAGCCAATCGTGGTCAATTGGCCGTTGACGGTGAGTTTGTGATAGCCGTCGAAACGAACCACGGCCCCCTTGTCGATCAGCAGGGTCCCTCCTTCCGGAACGGTGATATCACCCGAGACAACGATATGGCGATATGATGACCACACGGAATAGGTATCGAGGACGCCGGAGAGCCGTTGCTCCGGATAAAGAGTGATATTGGTCAGCAGGCTCGTCTCATTGACATCGTAAAAGTATTTCCAGCCGAAACCGCGTCTTTCGACGACCAGGTTGTATTCTGCCACCGGAATATCGGAAAACTGGAAAAATCCGGCAACATCAGTCTGCGTCGTATAAATGGGCTCCACCGTGCGGTGATCAAAAACAAGAGATTGAGATAGTACAGGAGCGATGGAGGGAAACTGCAATTGACGGTTTATAAGAACAGTATCAATTTCCGCGGCCGGATAAAGAGAAACAGTCACACCGGAGTAATCGCTCTCACCGCTCAGCTTGACAACGCCGGTAAAATTTGTTGTCTCAATTTCAGAAAAATTGCGCGTGCAGGAAGAGAACGCGGCAATCATCAAAAGAAAGCTAAACCACTTTTTCATTTTTTCAACCTAATCTGTTATTGTATCGACGTTTGCCGATGAAACTGGCTGAACGTCCCTTGTTCAAAAATAGAGCGTGTAAACCAGGAGGATGGTCGTTATTCCAACCATAATATTCATGGGAATGCCGATCTTTAAATAATCGCTAAAGTGATATCCTCCGGGTCCATAGACCATCATATTGGTTTGGTAACCGATTGGCGTGGCAAAACTGGCCGATGCCGCGATGGCCAGGGTGATGCAGAAAGGCCGAGGATCCAGATTCGTCTGTTGGATAACCGACAGAGCGATGGGAAATACCAGAGCCGCTGCCGCATTGTTGGTGATGATTTCCGTATAAAAACTGGCGATGAAAAATATTCCGGTGATGAGACCGATCGGTCCGAATACGCCTAAATAATCGATGAGCTTTTGTGCGATAAACGTTGCCACGCCTGAATTAATCAAAGCCTTGGAAATACCGAACGCTGAAGCAATCACCAGCAAAACATTCAACTCGATGGATCGCCGGGCATCGTCCGGGCTGATACAACGGCTGACGACCAGCACCAGGGATGCGAGGCAGACCGCCGGCAATATGGATAATAATCCAGTGGCCATGACAATAATCATCCCCGCTAGAACAGCAAAAGAGAACCAGACATAGAAATGCGGTTTGGACGGCGGAGTTATGGCACGGCTGACCAGGTAAAAATCTTTAGAGTGGTACCATTTCTGCGTAAAATCATGATTGGAAAGAATGAGCAGAGTATCACCGGCGCGGAGAACAATATCGCCAATTTTTTTCTGGATCCGCTCGCCGCTGCGATGAATGGCCAAAATCACAGCGTTATACTGGATGCGGAAGTTGCTTTCCCGCACATTTTTTCCGATCAACGGCGAGTTTGCTGAAATCACCACTTCAAAGGTACCCAGTATGTCCGAATCATAATTTTTTAATTTGAAGGTGTTGTCTTTGAGCAGAGACAAACCGATGGTCTTTTGCAGGTCGACGATGGTGTCGGGAAGACCGGTAAAAAACAGACGATCGCCGAGGAGGATGACCTCTTCAGGACCGACTGTTGCAATGACCGTCGAATTGCGTTCGATCTGAAAGAGATAGACTCCTTTGAGACGACGCAATCCCGCCTGTTGAATCGTCCGGCCAATATATTTATAATCTTTATCCACCTTCATCACAATGACGAACTCGCGCATATTCTCGCCCAACTGCACAATCGGGGCTTGCCGATCGGGAATAAAATGATGTCCAACCAGTGATATAAAAAGCAAGCCGAGGAGGGCAACCGGCAAACCGACCGGCGTAATTTCAAAAAACGAGAAACCCGCCATGCCGCTTTGTTTCATCAATCCATGTACAACCAGGGTTGTGCTGGTGCCGATCAGGGTGCAAACGCCTCCTAAAATAGCGGCATAAGACAGGGGAAGCATGAATTTTGATGCCGATTGATCGTTTTTGCGCGCCCAGTTTCGGATGACCGGAATAAACATGGCTACAATGGGGGTGTTGTTAAAAAAAGCGGATACTGCCGTCACCGGCGTCAAAAATCGTAATAATTTCCATGAAATAGACCCCTGACTGTTGAACAGTTTGTCCGTCAGTGAATTGAGCGCGCCGGTCTGCTGTACGGCGCCGGCGACGATGAACAAAAAAGCAACCGTCAGCATCCCCTCGTTGGCAAATCCGCTGAATGCCTCTCCAATAGAGATCACACCGCCCAACATCAGCAGTATCAACACAGCGAAAATGATCACATCCGGTTCAAACACTTCTTTGATGAGCAAAACGGTCATGATCAGGATGAGTGAAAAAGTATAAATAAAGTGAAAATCAATCATTGATTACCCAAGTGTCATCCGGATCGTTTCCTTCCTTTAGCCGCTCACGCTTCTACATTCTTTCCAATTTGACATTGCGGGCATCAAGAAGAATG
>RPQV01000013.1 GCA_003818595.1 Calditrichota bacterium | reverse complement strand
TTCAGAGAGACAGCATACAGCAAAGCCGAAGCCACGTCATCTTCTTCCCCATAGCCGGAAGAGTTAAAGGCGCGCAGATTGAGAATTCTACAATCATGTGCAAGTCCGGCAATACCAACCACATTATCAGCCTCTGCTGCGATGATGCCGGCAACCCCTGTACCGTGTCCATGCTCATCCATCGGATTGTTGTCCCGCTCAAGATAATCTCCTTGGTCGGGATAATTGGGGGCATCGGTAAAATCCCATCCGCGCAAATCATCAATGAATCCGTTTCCATCATCATCAACATGATTGAAATCGAGGTCGTCCACGCGGCCGTTACCGTTGACATCTTCTCCTGCATTCATCCACAGATTCGCCAAATCCGGATGGTCATAGTCAATACCGGTATCAATGACAGCGATGAGAACCTCGCTGTTGCCCCGTTCCAGTTCCCAGGCATTCGGAGCGTTTATTTTGGCGAGGGCATACTGTTGTTCATAAAGAGAATCATTCGGGATAAAGTCAAGGCGGAAGATGCGATTGGGCTGAGCATAGAGCACTGATTTTAAAAGCGTGAGGGAATTTTGGGCCTGCTGCAAATCCTTTTCATCTTTAAACTCACAGATCACCCATCGCGACAATTCATCAGTCAATTTCGGCATGTCAAAAACAGGTTTTATGGATCCAACATGATGATCGGTCAATATCTGATCAATCTGTTGAATTCCAACCGCATCCTGCTCTCGATTGGCCTTTGCCAAGTTCGGCAGAGTAGTTGTCTTTAGCAGCATTTCGACGCCCGCGAGATCGGATATGCATAGCATAGTCAACAGTGAGAACAAAGGCGCCAACTTGAACATTATATTCTGCATAATATGCGCTCTTACCTGAGGTGAAAAGCCAATAAGCGGATAGCAGTCGCTGCTAAAAGCAGCACATGAACCATTAAAGTCGTCATCCGATCGAATATTGTTCGATCATTTTTATCAAAATAATCAATGAAAGATCGATGTGAAGTGACCGCCATTTCCGCACGTTTTTGTCGAATGCTGGCGCCCTTTTGATGGTACACAAAGGCTTCCGCACAGAAATGAATCTTCCACCCCGCCGCTATGACGCGCGAGCACCAGTCAACATCACTGAAGAACATTGGAAATCGCTCATCAAGCAAACCAACCGATTCAAGTACCGATCTCCGCATCAGCAAAAAAGCCCCTTGTGGTTGATCAACATGTTGAGAAGAAAGATGATCAAACTCCGGCATGCGCCAGCGATTGAAAAAAGGGCTCTTCGGAAACAGACGCGTCAGTCCCAAGAATTCAAAAAGCACGTCGCGTTTTCGGGGAAAATGGCGACAAGAGGGCTGGATGCGTCCATCGGGAAATCGCATCTGCGGCGCGACCACACCAATATCGAGATGATTAAAACAGCTGATCAACGTGCTGAACACCTTTTCAACAAAAAAAATATCCGGATTTAATAAAAGCAGATACTCACCCTGACAATAGGCGAGTCCCTGGTTGACAGCTCGAGTATAACCTGTGTTTTGTTCATTGATAAAGATACTAACGTCTTGGAAGTGCAGTTTGTGCCAAAAATCCCCCTTTTTTAAAATCTGCTCAGTGCCATCCTCGCTGTGATTGTCGATAATGATCAACTGTACTGCATAATGCTCGACAGCAGCAGACAGGCTGAACAGCATTTTTTCAATAATGGCCGCATTTTTATAACTGACAATGACAATTGAAATATTAAATCTAACAGCATTCGCCTTCATTCGTTGCGCTGATCATCTATGCAGTTTTGATCATAAATATCGCAGATCTACAGATTCTCCTGCTCTGCCAGTTTCTTCTTCAGAAATTCCAGTTTTTGCCTGTACCAATCATTCTCAGGATTGTTTTTGATCAACGTTTCATAAACGATGATGGCTTTTGCATACTGACCTTGAGCAGCGTATATTTCTCCCAGTGTTGGTGTGTAGAATTTACCTCTGGATTTGCCCGACCTGCCTTCTGTTTCCTCAGGGGTAGCTTCATCCTCATTTTTTTCAGATCGTAATTTGTCCTCTTCGGGTTGAGGGGCAGGTTCAGGAGTTCTCGGAGGCATAACCCATTCGTCCTCCTTTTCCGCTTCTCGTCCTGAATTCAGCTCCCGCTGCGACAAGTCAAAATCAAAGTCAAATTGATCATCATCGAAAAAACGGTGCTGATCTGCTATATCGCTCCCTGAATCTGGCTCTTTCGCGCCGCTCGACGAAGGCTGCGCTACCGTATCCTCATGAAAGTTCAGCGTCGCCAGAAAATCACTGAAATCCAGTTCGGAAGGCGAATCCGCTTTTGCGGAAGCCGATTCACTTGTCGGGCTTGACGTCCATTCGGATGTCTTTTGTTCGGCCGGATCGATTTTATCATCAAGAGCCAGAAATTCTTCCGGTAATGTTTCCTCATCAGCCGGGAACGACTCGGCGTCGGGCAGATTGAACAAATCTTCATCGTCCTTTCTCCCACTCTTCAGAATTTCCTCTTCAGGAGAAAGCGGTTTATCCTGCGGCAAAAGCGGCTTGAATCGACTCTGCAGGTCTGCATTTACCGGTCTTTCCTCAACCTGTTCATCATGCTCCGGTGTTTCACTGACAATTCTTTCGATCGCTGAGCGCTCTTTTTCGACACGTTTCTCTTCAGCATCAATGCCGGGACTGAAAATGGTATCCAGCAATTCGGTAAATTTATTTTCTTCTTCCTGGTAGTTGTAGCGCGTGGCATCTATTTCATATTCATAGTCTATCTTTTCATCCAACACTTCGTCACTGCGGAAATCAGCTGGACGAGAGCGAGTTTCTTCAGTCTGTCGGTGATTGTTGATATCATTCTCAAAATCATCAAAGGGATTTTCGGGTTGTGCGCCGGGAATGGAGCTCTCCTTGATATCCATCCTCAAATCAGCCTGCTGCATTTCCCGCTCCCGCTCCGCCAATTGATTGGTGATTGCCTGATCCCAATCTTCCTCTAACGTGCCATTGATAGTCGTGGACAAGGGCGGCCTCATGGTTGACGGCTCGTCGAGACTGCCATTTTCCAATTCACTCAATTGTCGCGCAAGCTGATCATCGATCGGATCGATCTCCAACATTTGAACAATATTGGATTTCATTTTTTCGATATCACCCAACCGTTTGAACAATTCATTCTGCAATTTCAAAGACGCGGGATGGAAAGGATCATCGGCAAGGGCCTCTTTGAGATTTCCATTAGCCAGATCAAACTGCTGTCGCTCAAAATAACACTTTGCCAAAACATATCTGGCGGTCGGGTAATGTGGATGCAATATGGCGCCCTTTTCTGCGAACTCGACAGCCCTGTCGAACTCTTTTAACAACAAATATCGCTCAGCCAGCCTCGAATAGAGCATGGATGAAGGATTTTCATGCACCTTTTTACGCAACCAGTCGATTTCACCAACATATTTTTGCATAATGGTCACATCCCCTTTACTCAAAAAATACTGCTATAGAATTAAACATAATATAAACCTATTAATATAGCAAGAACTTTTTATCAGACCAATCTCACCAGTTCGAAACGGTCTTGTTCAACACTTCCTGACTTATTTTTTGAAAGGCCTCTTCATAAGCCTGCTGCCGACCTTCAGGACCTGATGCCGGATCGTAAACGCCGAATTGGGTGACCCGTTCATTCCACATCATTGTCCGTTTTACCTGATCTGTGACCTTCAGACTGACGGTGACATAAACATTCAGATCTTGGACCGTCTCATCTTGTGAAAATGCACCGGCTCGATCGCTCACCGTTACAATGGCGCCTTCGATTAACACATCCGCAACCGATCGATCCGCTATTTTGAGTGAACCGTCGCGGACAAACTCACTGGTGATGATGTCAGTCAACGTTTCAGAAAGGCCGAATTCTGCAGTCAGATTCTCAAACAGAGGCACGGCAACCGTTTTAAGATGAGGCGGCAACGAACCTTTTAGTGAATAATAACCACAAGATGAAATAACAACAAAAATAATGCCGAAAATTATTGTCGCTGAATTTCTAGTTGCTATCTTCATCACGCAATCCATATTTATTTATTTTTCGATAGAGCGTGCGCTCACTGAGCCCAAGCATTCCTGCTGCTTTTCGCTTGTTGCCTTTAGTTTTTAATAGGGCGACTCGGATCATCTCCCGCTCCATGTCGGAAACTGAATCAGGAACAGCCTGCTTGCCATCTTCGGTTTGCTGTCCATAAAATTGATCCGGGCCATTTTCCCTCCATGCACCAAGGCTGTAACGTTTTGCAGAACCGGCCAGCATGAACTCGCGCAATTGTGCAATCTCACTTTTAATTTCTAATAACACGCGCAACAACAGCTCGCGTTCCATCTCTTCTTTAGGCTTTTCAACTCGCACCGGCAGCGACTTGTCCATCTCTTCAAACGTCGGCAGATATTTTCGCACAATCGTCTCCTCAATCAGCCTGCCTCGTTCCAAAACAATTACTTTTTCAACAAAATTTCGCAGTTCGCGAATATTTCCCGGCCAGTTATAGGCCTGCAGCAGATTAAACGCGCGTTCACTGAATCCCTCGAATTCGATATGATTATCGCGCACAAAATCAGCAGCAAATTTTTTGGCCAACGGCACGACATCCTCGCGTCTGTCGCGCAGACTTGGGACATGGATACGCACAGCATTCAATCGATAATAGAGATCCTGTCGGAAATTCCCCTTGCGGACCTCATCTTCCAAACGTCGATTGGTGGCAGCAATAAAACGAACATCGACAGCCTGCAAAGCCGCACCGCCGACACGCATGAATTCACGTTCTTCCAGAACGCGCAGCAACTTGACCTGAATGGCCAAGGGCAGCTCACCAATCTCATCAAGAAAAATACTGCCGTGATTGGCCAGCTCAAAGTATCCCTTACGCAGCCCGGATGCGCCGGTAAATGATCCTTTCTCATGCCCAAAAAGTTCGGACTCGAGTATTCCCTCCGGTATTGCACCGCTGTTCACGGTGATGAGTGGTGCATCGCGACGCCTGCTGCGAAGGTGAATGGCCTTTGCCACCAACTCCTTTCCGGTTCCGCTTTCGCCGGAAATTAAAACAGAAATATCCGTCGGCGCCACCTGCTCGATAGTCTCGACAAGTTCACGCGTTTTTTCCGAGTTGCCCAAAATACCCGTATCACGCTGGATATCCCGCCAATTATCCTCAGCAGGAAAATCTTCAATGAATCGTTCTACAAGTTTCACCACACTCGCTCTCCTGATCGAATTTCTGTACCGGCGCTGTGCACGCAATCAAAGAGCATGGCCTTGGTTCTCCTGTTCACGAAAAAAGGAAACTGTCCTCTCCAATCCGTCACGCAGTTCAAAACACGGAGACCATCCGATCATTTTTGCTTTTTCAATTGCAATCACGCTCCGCCGTTGCTCGCCTGATTTTGCCGTGCCATACTGAATGGGTTTGTCAGCTCTGGAAATTTCATTCAACAAGTGATAAATGGTATTTATCGAGGTCTCGGTACCGGTACCAATATTAAATATGTGATTATCGCCGGCGGTTAGAGCGAGAACATTGGCTGATACGACGTCATCGATATAGACAAAATCGCGCGTTTGCTGCCCGTCACCGTTGATGATCGGTTGTTCATTCTTCAACAACTTTTCCAGAAAAATCGCGATGACTCCGGCCTCGCCGTGGGGATTTTGTCTTGGACCGTAAACATTGGCGTAACGAAATGCTGTATAACGTAGGCCAAAAGTCAAGGCATAATAATAGAGATACTTTTCCCCCGTCAGTTTTGCCACACCATACGGACACACGGGCCTCTGCGGATGCTCTTCATCAGCCGGAAAATAATCCTGTTCACCGTACACTACCCCTCCTGAAGAGGCAAAAATGACTTTTTTGACCTGATATTGTACACAATTCTGCAGCAGATTGATCATGCCGATGATATTGTTGTCAGCATCAAATATTGGATCTTTGACGGAAAGCCGTACATCCATCTGTGCTGCATGGTGATTCACAACATCGAACGAATATTGCTGAAATAATTCACCAATTCCCCGATCGCGCACATCTGCACGAATAAATTCAGCCCGGGGATTTAAATTTTTTTCTCTGCCGGTAGACAAATTATCCACCACGACGACGCGGTGACCCGCATTCAGGTAGGCGTCAACAATGTGGGAGGCGATAAAACCGGCGCCTCCGGTAACCAATATATTCATCCCTTTCACCTCAACTGTCTTAATGCGCGCGCCGCAATATCTCGACGATAATATGCACCATCAAAAGTGATCCATTTTATCGCTTTGTAGACCTTATCGATGGCGCGCAATATAGTACTATCGACCGCGGTCACACCCAAAACTCTCCCTCCTGAGGTGACTATATCATTTCCATGACGTTTTGTCCCGGCATGAAATACAAATACACCGTCATCCCAAGAATGATCAAGTCCCAGTATTTTCTTCCCTTTTTCAAATTCACCCGGATAGCCGCCTGAAGCGATTACCACACATACGGCTGCATCGCGACTGTTTTTCCATTGCACACCGGCGAGTTTCCCATCAGCTGCAGCCAACATTGTTTCGATCAGATCACTTTCAGCCAATGGCAGCACCGCCTGAGTTTCAGGATCACCGAAACGAGCATTAAATTCCAGCACTTTCGGACCTTTTGCCGTCAGCATCAGACCAGCATAGAGCACCCCCTTGTAGGGTCTTCCCTCCAAAGCCATGCCCTTGATCGTTGGTTCAATAATCTCGTGACAGATTTGCGCCATCGCCTCCTGTGAGATATGCGGCGTCGGAGCAAATGCCCCCATCCCTCCGGTGTTGGGACCCATATCGTTATCAAAAATACGCTTGTGGTCTTGAGCAGGCGCCAGCAAAACATAATTTTCTCCGTCAGCGATGACCATAATGGACACTTCATCACCGACAAGCCGCTCTTCAAAGACGATTTTCCGCCCGGCATCGCCGAATTCGTTATCGCGCATTATCTTATGTAACGCATTGAGCGACTCTTCGACATCATGACAGATGAACACACCCTTTCCCGCAGCCAGGCCGTCGGCTTTAACGACAATTGAACCTTTATGTTGCTGCAGAAATGATTTTGCCTTTTCATAATCATCAAAGACAATGAATTCGGCAGTCGGAATGTCATATTTATTCAGTACATATTTGCAGAAAGCCTTGCTGCCTTCCAATTCTGCCGCACGCCTATTCGGACCAAATATGGGAACGCCATTCTCATCAAACAAATCGACTAAACCATTCACCAAAGGGGCTTCTGGTCCAACGACGGTCAAGTCAATTTTTTCTTTAATGGCGAACCTGAGTAATTCAGCATGATTTGCCGAAGAAATTTCAACGCATTCTGCATCTTGATAAATTCCAGCATTCCCCGGAGCGCAATAGACCTTTTTGACCAACGGACTGCGTTTGGCTTTCCATACCAAAGCGTGTTCTCGACCGCCGTTTCCGACTATCAGTATTCTCATAACTTGCTCTTTTTTGTTTAGAAACGCATTTTTAGAAGGTCATTTCGTTCGTAATCGCGATAATTCGTCGTCGCCAAGCAGATCAATCTGATCGCGGAGCTCGGCGGCTTTTTCAAATTCCAGCGCTGCCGCAGCTTCCATCATCTGCTGTTCAAGTTGCGCCATCATTTCCATTTTTTCTTCACGGGTCATTTTTTCCCAGGCATCAATCAGCTTTTGGTCACTCCCTGCCTTGGGAGCGTACGGATCGGGACGCGCATCCGCTACTCGGGTGGCACTGAGTACTTGCTCGACTGATTTGTATATCGTACGCGGAACAATACCGTGTTCTTCGTTATATTGTGCCTGAATTTCCCGCCGTCGATTCGTTTCGTCGAGAGCACCCTTCATCGAGTCGGTGATCACATCCGCATAAAAAATCACCTTGCCGGCGACATTTCTTGCGGCGCGTCCAGCTGTCTGAATCAAGGAACGCTCTGACCGCAGAAAACCTTCCTTATCGGCATCCAGTATGGCGACTAAAGAGACTTCGGGCAGATCCAAACCTTCACGCAATAAATTGATGCCCACCAGAACATCAAATACCGCCAGACGAAGATCGCGTAAGATGGCAACCCGATCCAAAGCATCGATCTCTGAATGGAGATAACGCACGCGGATGCCGACGCCGGCAAGATAATCCGTCAAATCTTCAGCCATGCGCTTGGTCAGGGTGGTGACGAGGATTCGTTCATTTCTACTGACGCGCAAATTGATTTCGCTGATCAGGTCATCAATTTGACCCTTGATCGGACGCACTTCTATTTCAGGATCAATGAGCCCGGTAGGACGAATGATTTGCTCGACCACAATTCCCTTGGATTTTTGCAGTTCAAAGTCGGCAGGAGTTGCAGAGACAAAAATCATCTGATTGACCACAGCTTCAAATTCCTGAAAATTCAACGGACGATTATCCAGCGCCGAAGGGAGACGAAAACCGAATTCAACCAGCGTCTCCTTGCGCGAACGATCGCCATGATACATACCCTGAACCTGGGGTATGGTGACATGAGATTCATCCACAATTAATAAATAATCTCGAGGAAAATAATCAATCAGCGTCTGCGGTCTCTCCCCGGGCTTGCGACCCGAGAGATGTCGGGAATAATTTTCCACACCCGAACAATAACCGATCTCCCTGATCATTTCCAGATCATAATTAGTGCGCTGCTCCAAACGTTGCGCTTCCAGCAGCTTTTGATTTCGACGGAAATACTCCAGCCGCCCGTCGAGTTCCTGTTCGATACCGGCGATAGCCGCTTCTAATCGTTCAAAAGGAGTAATGAAATGTTTTGCCGGATAAATGGCGACTCGCTCCATCTCATCAACGATCTCTCCAGTCAATACGTCGATTATCGACAGTCGTTCGATTTCATCTCCCCAAAGTTCAATGCGGATTGCCTGTTTTTCATAGGCGGGAATAACCTCAATCACATCACCGCGAACCCGAAAGGTGCCGCGATCAAAAGCGAGATCATTCCGGGTGTAAAGAATCTCCACTAACCTCTGCAGGATTTTATCACGCCGGATGACCTGTCCACGATCGAGAAAAAGATTCATCTTTTTCCAGTCTTCCGGTGAGCCCAAACCATAAATGCAGGAAACCGAAGCGACGATGATCACGTCGTTGCGCGATAATAACGAACTGGCAGCTTTGAGACGCAGACGGTCAATCTCATCGTTCACGGATGTATCTTTTTCTATATAAGTGTCGGTGGATGCAATATAGGCTTCAGGTTGGTAGTAATCGTAATAACTGATAAAATACTCGACGGCGTTATGAGGAAAAAACGAACGCATTTCTCCATAGAGTTGCGCCGCCAGCGTTTTGTTGTGCGAAATGATTAAAGTCGGTTTGTTGACATTGGCGATGACATTGGCCATGGTGAATGTTTTGCCGCTGCCGGTCACTCCCAGCAACGTCTGATATTTCTCACCATTGAGAATACCCTGCGTCAACTCAGCCACAGCCTGAGGTTGATCTCCTTCCAACTTGAAGTCGGATAAAAGTTTAAATGTCTGCATAGGCGTTTGATTTCTTTTCATAAAAATATGACAGGAATTTACAATAGATATGCCAAAATGTCAAGTTGAAAGCGGACGCTCATGTAAAAACAAGCTCCATCGAATGAATGCAGGGATATTCTTGACATTCATTTTTCTGTGAACTATATTTTCATCGCTGATGAGAGCCGAGTCATCCCCTATCTTCGCTCAAATCTTAAAAATGCTTAACCATTTCGAGGTTTAAATGCCCTATCCACGCATATCGCCTGCGGAAATCGCCGTCTTCCCATTAACAAAGCGAGCGAGCAAGAGCAATATTGAAAAAGTCGCTGTAAATCCAGATGCACCTCCGCCGTTACCTCCATATCATAAATCCACGATCAATTTTGTTGCAAGGCAAATCCGCCAAGCCCGAGCTCAACAGCGTGCCGTTATTCTCGCTTTTGGTGCGCATTTGATCAAAAATGGGCTGTCGCCTGTCCTCATTCGCCTGATGGAGGAAGGGTGGGTTACTCATTTGGCGACCAACGGTGCCGGAGGAATTCATGATTGGGAATTTGCCTGGCAGGGCTGTTCTGAAGAAGATGTCAGGCAAAATGTTGCGACGGGCTGTTTCGGCGCCTGGGAGGAGACCGGCAAATATATCAACCTGGCGGTGCTGCTTGGGGCTCTAAAGGACATGGGATATGGGGAGTCTCTCGGCGCGCTTATCGACGAGCAGCAATTGTCGATTCCAACGACCGAACAACTGCAGAAGACAATCCTCGAATATCTACGTACAGAAAACAACCTACTGCCGGCTGCTGCCGAGCTGTTCACGTCCATTATCAACAATCATCTTCCGACCGGCTTGCTGCCCATTGAACATCCTTTCAACCGCTATTCTGTTTTTGGAAATGCCTTTCATTTGCGGATACCCGTCACCGTTCATCCGGGTATTGGCTATGACATCATTTACAACCATCCTCTGGCGAATGGCGCTGCCTTAGGAAGAGGCGCCCATCTTGATTTTCAATCAATGGTTCATTCAGTGAGTCAATTAAACGGAGGAGTGTTCTTATCGATTGGGTCGGCCATCATGGCGCCTCAGGTATTTGAAAAATCGCTTTCGTTTGCGAATAACCTTTTGCTGCAAAAAGGTCAAGAGATCATCAAGAATTTTACCATTGTGGTCAATGATCTGCAAACGACGACCTGGAATTGGGCAGATGGCGAGCCTCCCAAGTCATCGCCAGACTATTATTTTCGTTTTTTAAAAAGCTTTTACCGTATGGGCGGCAAAGTGACTTATGTCGCTGCGGATAATCGTATCTTTATGGGCAATCTTTATGCGGCATTGCGTGGTTAGAACGATTTCAGCACCCACTCTATTCACGCTTTTCAATCGGCCACCCGAGAGCCTTTGATCTTTGCAGGCACGCCAACAGCGATTGAATTGGGAGGAACACTCTTGGTGACAACTGATCCGGCGCCGATGACGCTGCCGCTGCCGATGGTGACGCCGTCGAGGACAATGACGCCTGCACCCAGCCAGACATTATCTTCAATAGTGACTCCGCCGCGACTGACATATCCTTGTCTCATAATCGGCACGTCAAGCCGATCAAATCGATGTTGGGCGCCGCCAATATAGCAGTTTGCAGCCAATAGCACGTGGTTGCCGAAGGTAATATGCGAGGTGGTTCCCAAGCGACAACCCGCTCCAATATTACTGAAATCGCCGATTTCGATATGCCCTCCTCGAGTACCCAGGACAGTATTTCGACCCAAAAGTACTTCATTTCCGAGGATGATGCGGGAATTATGATCGCCTTGAGCGCTCAAACGGCAGTACTCATCAATCACACATCGTTTACCGAGGGTGATTTTCGTGCTGTGTTGAAGCGATAAACTGCGGCCAAAGACCGTCCCTTTACCGCAGCTTTTAAATAACAGAGGGAATAACAATTGGCGGAAAAAAAATCCGCCCATTCCCGGTAGATATCCAAACAACGTCGTCAGAAGCTCAAACTTGATTAATGATGTTATTTGGGGGTTGCCGATTTGAATTTCCTGATACTTGCGCAGCGGAGATGTTTTTTTTCGCATCACATCTTCAAAGCCGCTGAAATATCTGACATCGCCTTTTACATCGCCGAGTTCGACATGATGGCGGGAACGATCGTGATCAAGCTCTGATTTGATATCAATGCCCAAGGTGGAGTAATAAATACCTCCGCATAAACCCGCCAACAGCGCTTTTGCCCGCATCAGCAAGGCGACTGACAAACCAATCGCTCCCGGAATTCCAAATCTCGCGAAGGTGAAGTAATAGGCGCCTTCAGCGAGACCGATGCCGCCGATTGAGACGGGAATCATGGTAATGACCATCACGATCGGGGTGATGATAAAGGCTTCGGCCAATCCGAGACTTGATGAAAAGGCAAGGGAACTGAGATAAACATTCAATACCGCCAATAGATAAAAAAGAAACGAATTAAGAATGGAAAAGATCAAGGTGCCGCGATGGGCTTTCAATGCCAAGGTGGCGTTTTGAAATTTCGACAGCTTTTCCAGCAGAATTCGCGCAGCCTTGAACTTGATGCTCCGGGTCATTTTGGCCATAAACCGGGGGCTGAGAACGATCAGCAATATCAGTACGTATCCGACCACACTGAGAATCAGTGCAATATTCAACCAAAAATTCCACAGCTGACGCAGGGCGAGGAAAAAGGCGGTTATGGCCATCAAGAGCAAAACAGATAATCCCGTTATGCGTTCTACGAACACGGAGGAGAAGGCTTCGGCTCGTCGGTCAGTTGATTTCCCGACTGCATAGGCGCGCACCACATCGCCGCCGACGTTGGTCGGCAAAACGGTATTAAAGAAATAGCCCACCACATATAACCAAAAACATCGTCCTGCGGACAGGCGAATTCCGAGGGAACGCAATATGATCTGCCATTTCCAACTGCTGGCCCAAATTAATATCGGGGTGAGAGCAACCGAGAACAACAGGTAATTGAGCTTTGCCTCCTTCACAGTTTCCCACAAATGCCCCAATCCCGCTTTGTGAAAAACATACGCGATTAAGAAAATACTGATCAGAAAACGAAAATAAAATGAAACCGTTTTCTTCTTTGGGCGAATACTCATCGACAATTGACCATTCAAGACGAATAACCTCTTAAGAAAGGCATCAATTGCAATGCGGCGTCTCTTGCTTTGGCCTTTTCGCGCACCAATTCAGGAATCATCCTGTTTTTTAGTTCGCGACGCGATTGAAAGGCCTTGATGATTAAATCACTGAAATTATCGACAGTCAAATTCTTAAACTCGATCAGGTTATCCTGAAGTCCAATGGTCCGCATATAGCCGCGATTTTTAGGATATGTGACAATGCCGACAGGAACTGTACCCATGGCAGATGACAGAATAAGAGAGTGGGTCCTCATACCGACGAACAATTCCAATTTCTTCAATACCGAACAGATATCGCCGTAGCTATAGTTTTTGTTGCTGATGAGGCGTACATTCTCTTTTTGCTTGATTCGTGCCAGCACATTTCGAGCGATTTTCATATCCATGTGTTGCGTTTCGACAAAGATGATGTCGACGCCCAGTTCGGCGATCAATCGATCAACAGTTGAGGCGTACAATTCCACCAGTGTTTCGCGGCCAAAAGAGTCAGCGCCATGGCGCATAAATGCATCCACATAGCTGTTCACATTCATGCCGATGACAGGACGCGGTGAATGAAACAGATTTTCCGCCTGAACGATTTCACGAAATCTCTTTTCGCCGACCGGTTCCGCATTCAAGGCACAATCAGCACCGCGAATGATATTGGGATGATGAAATCCGAGCTGATCGATGAGCTCAAGCGACTCCTCATCACGAAGGATCAGCATCTCAGCAGCATCAATGACGTTTTTCAACGCCTGTTTCCCAGCCGATGTATGCACCGGCCCTAAACTGCTATTGTAAAGCACCACCGGGATTCCCTTGCGACAAGCCAGGGGAAGAATTTTCGATAAAGTCCACAGGTAATTGTAAAGGGGATTGTAAAGCTTACGGTCAAACAATATTGCATCGGTGACCAATATCAGATCGCTGGACAACACCGAACGCAGCACTGGAATGCCCAAGATTTTAGCACTCAAGTTCCACGGCATCATCCCGACAGATTTGACTTTGAAAATGTGAAATTGGTCATCGACAAAAGATGTGTTGATGGTAGGGACATAAAATTCGATTCGTTTGTATCGGGTCGAGATATCTCTGAGCAAACCACCCAGTATGGCAGCGTCACCCGCATTCCTTCCGGAAAAATTTCCCAGCACAGTTATTTTTTTCATGATCGTTTTCTTTCGCGCAAATATCCATTCTCGATGTACCATTGAGCCGTACGATGAATGCCCGCCTTCATATCCACCTGGGGTGCATAATCGAGTTCGCCTTTTGCTTTGCTGATATCAAATGCGCGATCATGGGTGAAAATATGAACGCGTCGGCGAAAAATAGGTGGTTGAATTCGCAATGGGACACAAATCACTTCGCAAATAAAAGCCGCAGCGTACAGCGGCCATACCGGCAATTTGAATTGGGGCGCCGGTGCTGCCAACTCTTCCGCGACCAGTCCTGCAAAATCAGCTAAAGTAGTATAGTGCTCTCCGGCAATAATGTAGGCCTGACCGACGGCCTTTGGTGATTCAGCCGCTAATCGGAATCCTTCAACTGTATCCGTCACAAATGTTAAATGATAAAATACATCGCCGCCGCCGAATAAAATGAATTTATTTTGCTGAATGGACTTGTACATTTTGAGCATGCGGAGATCACCAGGACCATATATTCCGACCGGGCGCACAATCGTCACCGGCAGTCCAAATTCATGGTAATAGCGCAGTGCGACTTTTTCTCCTTCCAGCTTGGTCGACTGGTAGATGTCCGCCGGCAAAAAGGGTGCATCCTCGTTCGCCGGAGGATGATTGATACGTCCATGCACACCGCAAGTACTGCAGTGTATAAAACGCGATATGCCGTGATGCAGAGCGGCCTGTAAAAGATTTTCCGTTCCTTCAACATTGACAGCCCAGTATTCATGGTCTCTCACATTGGCCGCTCGATATAACGCCGCAATGTGAAAGATTTTATCTACCCCTTTAACCGCCTCCATGACCTCTTTCTTATTGCGAATATCGCCGAACGACAGCTCTATCGGTCGTTGCTTCAAGAGTTCTATATTGCTGTTTGGCCGAACCAGGACTCTGACTTCATAGCCATGATCCAACAGGTTTTCCACCATATATCTTCCCGTAAAGCCGGAAGCGCCTGTCACCAATGCTCTCATTCATCAACTCCACAAGTTATTTGACGGCGAGGACGCAAATTGCATGTCCAAATTTTCGGCGGATAAAGCGCGGCAAAAGATTATAGCATGGAACGAAAACATAATTGAACAATCCGGCTAAGAAGCCCTTCCGCGGAGTCTTGGTTGCGCGAATGTAATCCAGAAAAATATGAACGCTTTTGAAGCGGCTGAACAACTCCTGCAGATCTCTCTTGTCGTATAGACGTGTGATCGGAGCGTCCTCGTGAGCAAATTCAAAATTCACTTTGGCAAACTTGGACAATAATATTTTCCACGAATATTTATAATAAAGGGTTATCACGGCTTCCCCTCCGGATCGCAGCACCCGGTATACTTCAGACACGGCGCGTTCAGTGCTTTCAGTCTGATGCAGAACGCCGAGAGAAGTGATCACATCAAAGCTGTTGTCTGAAAAAGGCAGTTTTTCCGCATTGCCCTGTTTCAAATCAGCCTTTAGTTTGTTATGCTGAAAATTCTTCCCAGCCAGCTCTAATGCCGCCGTTGACAGGTCCAATCCGGTGACCTGCATTCCCTGACGTGCCCAGTGCAAAAGCTCCCACCCGGCGCCGCATCCGATTTCCAGCAACCGACCATTGCGGTACTTGGCCGCCTCTTTTTCGATCAGCCGATAGCGATGCTCATAATTCTTTTTAATAAAGGCGCTCACCGTATCGAAAAACTCGGGCGATCCAATTTTTTCAACGCCGCCCGTCCAAAACTGCGTTGAATTGACATTTTCGGTCCAATATCTGCGCACTTCATCAATCGTTCGCGCATCACTTCCCTTCCATAAATAAGTTCCTATCGTATCAGACATTCAATCACCCATTTTCCTGGTTAAGGTTTTACATTGTATAACTGTTTGTAATCATCAATTTCCCGATATTTTCTATCTTCAGACCATTTAAGTTCAGAGGCCATAAGCTCCGCAACCGATTCGATCTGCTCAGCAGAAGCTAAACAGGCCGAACCTAATTCTGTGCGGCGCATTAAAACATCAGTCAATTTTTGTGCCATTTCCTCACGAACAGCAAAAACAATTTCCGCTTTAAGAATGTATGAATCTGAAGCAATTTTCACAAACCGATCTTTTTGTGGTACACTCTCAAGAACCTGGCGATAGCGGGTACCATAGGTGCAGAAAAGATGTTGTCGGGTTTCTGCCGACAACTCGTGATCGCTTTCCTGCTCTCGAAGCTGTGAAAAGATCTCCAGGCTTTCCATTTCACCTCCCCATATTTTTCGAACGGCGCTGCGGGGAGAACCTGGCTTGAGATAATTGAGGACAGCTTCTGCTACGCCCCTGGCAGTGGTATATTTTACCGACAAAAGGGATATCAATCCTTTCAATTGATTCGTCTTTTGATGGTCGATCAATTTATAGTGCTTGGTCAATTGGACATCACCAGTGTCATGATTCATCGCGCTCATCGGCAACAGTCCGGCAAGAACATGACAGACTTCATCACGTCGAATATCAGCGCCGGGCAACGCACTGTTCACATCATTCAGGAATTCTGCAACTTCGGCTTCAGTGACCCGATACTCATCGGGATTCCCATCATAGGGACGATGGGCAGTGCCTGCCAAAGTTTTTCCCCGCCAAGGAACAAAAAAGAGCAGACGCGATCCTTTATTGATCAATGCATCAGCATCTTTGAATCTCTTCTGCGTCGGAGCGGCAAAAGCATAATCGGGCGAAAAAGGACGATTGATGATCAGATTCATCGCTGTTGAAAAGGCGATTCTGGGAGTCTGTACTTGTCCGAGAACTTCGTTGATCCATGCCCCCATTGTGGAAATCGTCCAGTTCGCACGAATATCGAATCGTTGATCGTTCATCATATCTCGTGCTTGAACACCCAGAACTCGCCCGTTTTGCTGCAGCAGTGATTCTGCTTTAATATAATTCGCAGCAACAGCCCCGCCTTCGACAGCAGAATGAAGAAATGAAAACAACAGACGCTCCGAATTCAGCATGTGGGCATCATACCAGACGGCGCCGCCGTTGAGATTTTCCTGATGAATAAACGGCATGATGTCAAGGAATTCTCGTCGCGAAATAATACTTCCATTGGGCAGCCGTTGCGGCTCAGGCAGACGTCGATTTCGATCAAGGCTGAAGAGATCGTTCATCAACAACGCAATTCGCATCACTTCAGGACCTTTAATGCCATGACCATAGGTGGGCATAACACAGGGCAATGGGCGGATCAGATGCGGCGCGGAATAGAGCAGATTTCTCCGCTCAATGATCGATTCACGCATACGGGCAAAATCGGCATGTTGAAGGTAGCGCAAACCGCCATGGATGATCTTCAGGCTGTTTGCAGACGTTGCATTGCAGAAATCTCCTTTATCAATGAGTGCAACTTTATATCCGCGATGAACGGCATCAGCCGCCAGCGTGACACCGTAAATACCCGCGCCCACGATGAGAAGATCAAAAGATTGATTGGACAGTGCTGAGCAATCACGTTTCATAATTATCAACTCTTTGCTATGCTTTGCAATACAGGTCATACCACAAATGAAAAACCATCAATGACCACAATCGATGACTGTGGTTAGCCTGGCCGCGAAGATGTTCCTGTAAAAGTAAATCGACGTACTGGGAAGAAAAGAAACCCTTTTCCTTGACGTTCTGAGGCGATAACGCCTCCAGCATCATCGGGCGCAACTCGTCTTTCATCCAGTTTTTAAGAGGGATGCTGAAACCTTCTTTACCTCGATCGAGGATAAGCGGAGGCAAAATGTGTCTAAAGGCATTTTTCAGAATATGTTTCGTTCGTTTACCCTGCAGCCTGAGTGAACTGGGGATTGTGGCGGCAAATTCAACGAATCGGTAATCCAAAAATGGAACTCGTGCTTCGAGGGAGACAGCCATGCTCATTCGATCGACTTTGACCAGAATGTCGTCAACCAGATAAGTTTTTATATCGACATATTCCTGCTGATCGAGAGGATCAGAGGAGTGCACCTGCTGAAAGTATTCCTCGATGAAACCGTGAGAGTCATAACCTGCCAGGGTCTTTTGCAAGTCGGCAGAATATAACCACTCTTTTTCCTCTTTTTGGAGAAAAATCATCCAGCGGACATGCTGGAGATGATCTGGAAGACGGGCGCCTTCGACGAACCGCTTTGCGCGATTAATGAGGCCTTTTTTCTTTTGTGTTGGCGGCAACAGGTCGATCAGTGGTTCCAGAGCTCCGTTCCGCAAGAATTGAGGGAGTTTCTGATAGCGGCGTGCCACCTTTTGGGCGATATAGGTATCATAACCGGCCAGTAATTCATCCCCGCCATCACCGGAGAGCACCACCTTGACATATTTCCGCGCCATCTGGGAGACCAGATACGTGGGGAAAACTGAAAAGTCGCCGAAAGGCTCGTCAAGCATCCACAGGATTTTTTCTGTCAGCGAGACAACATCCGGAGTGATAAATTCCTCATAATGCTCGGTCTTGAAATGGCGAGCCACCGCCCGCGCATACGGCAATTCGTTATAGGTAGGATCGTTAAATCCGATGGAAAAACTTTTGACCGGGATTGTGCTGGTTTTGGACATCATCGCCACAATCGAACTGGAATCCAATCCGCCGCTTAAAAAGGCGCCGAGAGGCACATCACTCATCAAGCGGATGCGCACTGCATCTTCGAGCAATTCCCGCAATTGGGTTTCCAGCTGTTCTGCCGTCTGCTGCGATGCCTGATAATTGAAACCCCAATATGGTTTGATCGTCAATTGACCATTTTCATAACGCAGCCAATGTCCAGGAGCAAGCTTGTAGATATTTTTAAAAATGGTCAGCGGACTGGGGATGTATTCAAAAGTCAAAAATGCATCAAGCGCCTTCGGTTCAATCTCCCGCGGAATATCCCTGATCTGCAAAAGTGACTTGAGCTCCGAGGCGAAGACCAGACGTTCATCATCACAGAAATAATAGAACGGTTTTATTCCCAAACGATCACGGGCAGCAAAGAGTCGCTGTCTGCGGGAATCCCAAATGGCGAAACCGAACATGCCATTGAGCTTGGTCGGACATTCCACATCGTATTCTTCATACGCGTGAAGTATGGATTCGGTATCTGAGCGGGTTTGGAAGATATGCCCTTTTTGCTCCAGTTCGCTGCGAACTACCAGGTGATTATAGATTTCTCCATTAAATACAATGGCGGCTGAGCGATCCTCGTTATAAATGGGTTGAGAACCAGTCGATAAATCAATGA